>CACXDY010000238.1 GCA_902766505.1 uncultured Prevotellaceae bacterium | reverse complement strand
CATGGTGGTGATGATGGAGTTGGAGAAAGGTGTCCTTCACCCCCAGATGGAAGGCAATGGCTCCTTCAAGGATGTACGCAAGAAAGCTTTTGAAGAAGGTCCTGGCGGCAAGAGCAGCTACAAGGAGGAAACTTATTGGGACAAGGTGAAGCGTTCCTTTGCGGATGTCACTACGATTTTTCTTTTCCTGGTCATAGCAGGTGTTATGGGTCTTCTTGGATGGATTCGAATCAGCAGGAGAAGGGAGCGTAAAAAACTTGAGAAGAGCGTGGACTGGTATCGACAAGTGCCCACAGACCCCAATCTGGTAAGGGCCAATTCCATTATGGAGGCTTATAAGTTTGGCGGTAAAGAAAATCTCGACAATCTGATGAGCGCCATGATTCTCAGAATGATTCGTACTTCCACCTTACGTATCGAAAATCATTATCTGGAGCCAACAGGTTTTAAGAAGCTCATTGGTGGTGAGGGCAAGTACCAGGACTGTATTGTCCTTGGTGATTTTGATGAGAATAATCGACTTCTCAGCACGTCAGCCATGAGGAAGCTTTATAACATCTTCCTGCAGGCTGCTGGTGACGACCGTATCCTGCAGCCCAAGGAGTTGACGAGATGGATGCATAGAAATGAGGACGAGGTCATGAATTTTGTGAATGCCTTGAAACCCAACGTGTCCATCAAAGAGTGCCGGAACAATATCGAGGAGGTCAAGCAAATCTTTGGTTTGAAGAAATTCCTCAAGGATTTCACCTTGGCCAACGAGCGTCATATCAGTGAGGTCAATCTGTGGAACGACTATCTGGTGTATGCTACCTTGTTTGGCATCGGTGACCAGTTGTTGCGTGACATGCAGAAGATTAATCCAGAGTATCTGAAGATGAATGAGGTCATACGCAATATGACTGACAAGACCGTATTGCCAACGTTCACGGCGGCAGCATTACAAAGCACCCATTCGGTGAAACATTCTGTGGAGTCGCGCAATAGTGGCGGCGGCGGTAGTTCATCGATAGGCGGCGGCGGCGGTTTCTCCGGCGGTGGTTCCGGCGGTGGTGTCCGCTGACATATCATCAGGAAATAGTAAAGGGGACTGACCAAAGCGGCCAGCCCCCTTTTTCAATATGCAAGGTGTGAAAAATTACTTCACATATTCAGCAAAATCGGTCAGGTGCATGTCACCCTTGCGTGCCAGTGTGTCATGCATGGCAAATGCTGCCGGCAGACAGTGGCGGGTGTGTCCACCCTTACTGATTCTCAGGTATTCACGCATCATTGGCTTGTAGTCGGGATGTACACAGTTCTCGATAATCAGTTCAGCACGCTGCATGGGGCCTTTCCCGCGCAGGTCGGCCACACCTTGTTCGGTCACGATGACGTTGACATCGTGCTCCGAATGATCCTGATGGCTGACAAAAGGAACGATGGAACTGATGAGGCCACCCTTTGCTGTTGACGGGCAGGTGAAGATGCTGATATAAGCGTTGCGCTCGAAGTCGCCCGAGCCACCGATACCGTTCATCATCTTGACACCACTGATTTGTGTGGAGTTGACGTTGCCGTAGAGGTCACACTCGATGGCTGTGTTGATAGCAATCACACCCAATCGGCGGATGATTTCAGGAGAGTTGGAAATCTCGCTCTGGCGGAGGGTCAGGTGCTTCTTGAAGTAATCCATGTTGTCATAGACCTGCATGAGGCACTCATTGCTGACGGTAAGAGAACAAGCAGAAGCGTCCTTCACACGACCTTCGAGCATCATGGCAATCACGGAGTTCTGAATCACCTCAGTGTAGATGTTGAAATCAGGCACATGCTTGTCGGCTCCTAAGGCACCGAGGATGGCATTGGCTGTAGAACCGACACCACTCTGCAATGGCAGGAATTCCTTAGGTATTCTACCGGCGTGGAGCTCATCTACCAAGAATTCAGCTGTCAGGTAACCGATACGGTCGGTCACAGGGTCATTGTCCTTGAAAGCACGGGCCTCATCAGGCAGGTTGCATTCCACCACACCAACAATTTTCTTCGGGTCGATTTCCACATAGGGTTTGCCGATGCGGTCGCCTACCTTGGTGATGGGGATGGGAAGACGATAGGGAGGGTCGAGCGGCTCGTACACGTCGTGTATGAACTTGGCGTTTGGATTGTGGAAGGAATTGAGTTCCAGAATGACGTGTTTGGCCAATCTTGCTGCAGTGGGGCTGATGCCTCCTGCTGCTGTCAGATATGCCTTGCAAACATCCTCACCTTCCTCGATATCGCAAACCTCGAGGATAGCCCAGTCGACATCTCCATAGAAGCCGTAGCGGAGTTCCTGAGCCATGTGGCTCAAGTGAAGGTCATTGTAAGGAATCTCTCCGGCATTCACATGTTTGCGGAAGTCATTGTTCGTTGTGTAGGGAGCACGGTATTTGATGGCATTGGCATTGGCAAGGTCACCGTCGGTACTTTGTCCTGTGGAAGCACCTGTGAAGATACCTACCTTGAAAGGACGTCCTGCCTCATGCTCAGCCACGGCAATTTTAGCCAGCTCTTTAGTAACTGCTTTAGCCACACCTGCGGGAGTGAAACCGCTGAGGGCCAAATTTTCTCCATTTTTAATTAGTGATGCTGCTTCAGCAGCAGTCAAACGGGTATAAGCCATAATGTCGCTTTTTTGATGGTTTGATTTTGGTTGTGCAAAGTTACTTGAAATCAGAGAAAACCGCAAATATTTAGTTGTTTTATTTTGTTTTCCGCATGGCTTTCATTATTTTTGCAGTCACGTTTTCCAATCAAAGGATATGAATAGAGAAATATGGATGGCCGTATAGTGACTTTTGGCGAATTGCTTCTGCGCTTTTCCAAGCCGGAGCATAAGCGTTTTACCCAAGGTGAAGAGCTGTTGGGCAATTTTGGTGGTAGTGAGGCTAATGTGGCCATTTCTTTGGCTACAATGGGGCATGAAGTGGAATATGTGACCTGTTTGCCTAAGACCCAGATAGGTTTGGCTGCACAGATGATGCTGCGTGAGTATGGTCTTCTTACAGACCATATACTGATAGGCGGCAACCGGATGGGCGCCTATTATTTTGAGGGTGCTGCTGCCTTGCGAAATTCGTCGGTCACTTACGACAGGGATGAGTCTGCTTTCTTCCAGCTCAAGCCAGGCACGATAGACTGGCATGAAGTGTTGCGTGGAGCCAAGGTTTTCCACACATCAGGAATTGCCGCTGCCTTGTCGGAGAATGCGGCAGAGGCCACTTTTGAGGCTTTGAGGGCTGCCGACGAGATGGGCATCACCATTTCCTTTGATATCAACCACCGCAAGAATCTGTGGAAATATCCGGGAGCTAAACCTATTGAGACATTGAGCAGAATGTTGGAATATGCCGATGTGATGTTTGGCGATGTGATAGAGTTTGAATTCCTCACCAGTCATCCCAAGATACCATTCCCTGCAACAGATGTCAATTATCAGATGGATTTGCAGCCCTATCGAGAGTGGTTTGTCGATATCCACCGCCGTTTCCCGCGCTGCCGGAAATGGCTGATGGGTATGCGTAACCAGGTCAATGCCAGCCATCATCTGCTCACGGCATTGTTGTTGAGTGATGAGAAGTTGTATTCCACCCGAATCTACGACATTCAGAACATGGTAGACCCCATGGGTGTGGGAGATGCTTTCGCAGCCGGATTGCTGCATGCTGTGGCTGATTTTCCCGATGACGACCAGCATTGTCTTGATTTTGCCCTGGCTGCTTCCACACTGAAATATACATTCCCTGGGGATTTCAACCTGGCTACAGTGGATGAGATAGAGGAATTGATGCGGCGTTAAGCCCCTTTTCTTCCAAAGAAAAGGCTCCAAACGTCAATAATCAATAAAAAAGTCATTCAATCTCGTTTTTTTTGTCTACATTTGCATGTTATTTTTATGATATGCAACAGACACTGATTATTTACAATACGTTGAGTAGGAGGAAGGAGGCTTTCAAGCCGCTTCATGCTCCTAATGTAGGCATGTATGTATGTGGTCCCACGGTTTATGGTGACCCACACTTGGGACATGCCCGTCCGGCCATCACTTTTGATTTGCTTTTCCGTTATCTGAAACATCTTGGATACAAGGTGCGCTATGTGCGCAATATCACCGATGTAGGCCATCTGGAGCATGATGCCGATGATGGTGATGACAAAATAGCCAAGAAAGCACGGCTCGAGCAGTTGGAGCCGATGGAGATAGCACAACATTACACCAACCGTTATCATCAGGCTATGGAGGCACTCAATGTCCTGCCTCCAAGCATTGAGCCCCATGCCACCGGCCACATCATAGAGCAGCAGCAACTGGTCAGGGAAATCCTCTCCAACGGATTTGCCTATATCAGCAACGGCAGTGTCTATTTTGATGTGGAGAAATATAACCAGGAGCATGGTTATGGCATTCTCTCAGGCCGCAATCTTGAGAATGTGATTAATGCCAGCCGTGAACTCGATGGAGTGGGGGAGAAGCGTCATCAGGCAGACTTTGCCCTTTGGAAGAAAGCGCAGCCCGAACATATCATGCGCTGGCCAAGTGAGTGGAGTGACGGCTTCCCGGGATGGCATTGCGAATGTACCGCCATGGGAAAGAAATATCTTGGTACACACTTCGACATCCATGGTGGTGGAATGGACCTCATTTTCCCCCATCATGAATGTGAGATAGCCCAGGCCGTAGCCAGTCAGGGCGACCAGATGGTGAAATACTGGATGCACAACAACATGATTACCATCAATGGCCAGAAGATGGGCAAGAGCCTCGGCAATTTCATCACTTTGGAGCAATTCTTCAAAGGCACTCATCCCACCCTGGAGCAGGCCTATTCTCCCATGACCATCCGTTTCTTTATCCTCTCCGCCCATTACCGCGGGACAGTGGATTTCTCCAACGAAGCGCTCAAAGCCAGTGAGAAAGGCTTACAACGCCTGCTTGACAGCATCGCAGACATCCAGCGCATCACCCCTGCCGCTGCCTCCGATGATGCCACACACAAGGTGGTGTCCTCCCTGCGGCAGAAGTGCTATGATGCCATGAATGACGACTTGCAGACCCCCATGGTCATCAGTCATCTATTTGAGGCATGCCATCAAATCAATATTCTTGTCGACCATAAAGGCAGTATCAGTGCTGAAGATTTGAAAGAATTGGAGGACACGATGCGCCTGTTTGCCTTTGATTTGTTGGGGCTGCGTCCCGACAAAGGCAACTCTTCGGATGCCCGCGAGGAAGCGTTTGGAAAGGTGGTTGACATGGTGCTCGACCTCCGTGCCAAAGCCAAGGCTGCCAAGGACTGGGCGACCAGCGACCAAATCCGTGATGCATTGGCTGCTGCCGGCTTCGAAGTGAAGGACACCAAAGATGGTGCCACCTGGAAACTCAATAAGTAATCACCCCATTCAGACCCACACTATGAAGAAGCTGAAGAAATGTCCCGCTTGTGGGCGACAAATCTACCAATATGCACAAGTGTGCCCTTATTGCAAGGCTGAGACACATTTCACGTCGATCGATGAGGAAAGACCTCCTGTGATAGAAGAGGAAGTGAAGTCTGTCGAAGAGTTGGAGAACACTGCCGTAGAACAGGAAACAGAGAATGATTCAAAAGCTGCCCACGGCCGTTTGGGCGAATATGTGAAGATTCTCAAGGAAGACACAGAAAAGGTTCGTCAGGAATACGATGAGAAAATTGGCAAACGCTATTCCAAGTCCACCATTCTGATTGGTACGGTCATAGCCATTCTCTCCCTCATAGTGTTGTCTATCTTCATCGCTGTGCAGACGATGGAGAAAAAAACTTTCAGCATCGCCACCTCCGTTGACAATGAGTTGAAGGCTGTCATCGACAGCATGGAGGCAGAATTATATCAGAGTTCCACGATAGTGGCGAAATTTCCTGACCGTCAGCGCCACAGCATGGTCTATCTGCAAGACGGGCATCTCTTCATATTTGATGCTGTCAGTCAGAAGTCCGAGGAGCTCAATTTGCAGGAAATCAACCCCAAGGCCGTTGTCGACTATAACGGCAGTGGTGTGCTGAATGCTTATCTTAGCACCAACGAGAAGTATATTCTGATTATCGCCTCGCGGAATGCAGGCAATACAGAGTTTGGCTTCTACCGTTTGAATGCCCAGCCAGAAAAGCATGAGTTGGAAGTCATAGACCGTGGACGGGTGGTACCCGACAAAGATGGTTACAAGGTGAGCACCGATTCCCGCACGGCATCCTACGATTCGAATGGTGACAAGGTGAGTGGTCTGAGCAGTACGGAATGGGAGCAGGTGGCACCCAAGATAGACAAGCCCAAAAAGACCCAGGAAAAGACTGAGGAGCGCAAGGTAAATACCGAGGAGCATGTGTCGGTGACCGAGCAGATAAAGCCCACAGTGGACATTGCTCCCAAGCCTGCCGTGCCGGTAGCCCCGGAGAAGATTAATATCAAACCTGTGAAAACCAACGAATAAAACCGGCCATGAAGACTATAGGGAAGATTGTTCTCACAATGGTTTTACTGACATTCAGCCTCACGATGGGGGCGCAGGCCATTGTTCAGCATCCCTGGCAGGGGAAACGAGTCGCCTATTTTGGCGACAGCATCACCGACCCGCGCAACAGCGGTTCACAGCGAAAATGGTGGAATTTCCTTCAAGACTGGTTGGGCATCGAGCCTTTCGTCTATGCCATCAGTGGCCGTCAGTGGAATGATATTCCCCGGCAGGCAGAGCAATTGAAAGCCGACCATGGAGATGACTTCGATGCCATTTTGATATTTATCGGCACCAACGATTTCAATGCCGCCGTACCTATCGGGGAATGGTACACTATCACCGAGGACTCTGTGATAGCCGCCGTCCATCAGCCAAAATCCATGGTTTTGCGACGCCATCGGGAGCCTTCGATGAACAAGGATACCTACCGTGGACGCATCAATATCGCGATGAAACGTATCAAGCAGTTGTTTCCCACCAAGCAAGTGGTGCTGCTTACTCCCATTCACCGGGGGTATTTCTATGGCAATGAGTCGAACATCCAACCTACAGAGGCCTATACCAATGCGATAGGTGAATGGGTGGATGCCTATGTGCAGAGCGTGAAGGAAGCAGCCAATATCTGGGCTGTTCCTGTCATTGATTTGAATGCTACTTGTGGATTCTATCCCTTGGTCGATGAGCATTCTGTCTATTGCCACAATGAGAAGGACCAGTTGCATCCCAACGATGCCGGCCATATCCGCATGGCCCGCACCGTGATGTATCAGTTGTCCGCCTTGCCCTGCGTTTTCTAAATCTACATCTACTATAAACGAATCACCAACATGTACAAATCATTCCTATCTGCATTATGCCTTGTCTTGATTTCCATTACAGCCACGGCGCAAGTGTCGCGTCCAGAGGCCATGGAGGATGTCAATAAAGTGAAAGACTTGACTCTCGACAGTTTGGACAAAGTCCGTCAGGCCCGTGTAAAGCCAGGCAGCAGCCGTCGAGGCAACAATCCAGTGCTTTTTTTAGTAGGAAACAGTACCATGCGGAACGGCACTTTAGGCAATGGCAACAATGGACAGTGGGGATGGGGCTATTACGCAGAGGATTTCTTCGATAAAGATAAAATCACCGTTGAGAACCAAGCTCTGGGAGGAACCAGCAGCCGCACGTTCTATCGTCTGTTGTGGCCCGATATCCGCCAGGCCCTGCATCCGGGTGACTGGGTTATCATCAGTATCGGACATAATGACAATGGACCTTTTGACACGGGGCGTGCCCGTGCAAGTATCAAGGGCATCGGTCATGACACCTTACAGGTGAATGTGCAGGAAATCCATGGGAGAGACACCACTTATCGCCCTGAGACAGTATACAGTTATGGTGAGTATCTGCGCAAGTTTATCAATGAGACGAGGGCCGCAGGTGCTTTTCCCGTACTCATGTCTCTGACTCCCAGAAATGCCTGGGAAAACGGTCGGGTGGTCAGGGTCAGTGAGACTTTTGGTTTATGGGCCCGCCAGATAGCAGAAGAACAATTCGTTCCCTTCATCGACCTCAATGAAATCACGGCTTCCAAGTTTGAGGCATTTGGTCCGGACAAGACCAATTATCATTTCTTTGGTGACAAGATTCATACCAGCAAGTTTGGAGCGATGCTGAATGCCCGCAGTGCCGCAGAGGGTATCGCTGCCTGCCAGCATCCCTGGATATCCTATCTTAAATCTTGTCTGGTGGGTGTAGACCTTCCGAAGGTGAATGTTCAGCGGGAGGAAGGAAAACCCGTGGTGTTTTTCACCGGTGACAGCACGGTGAAGAATTATGATAAAGATGCTGACGGCATGTGGGGATGGGGCGCTGTAGCCTCGGATGTTTTTGATACACGTAAGATAACCCTTGCCAATGCGGCCAAGGCAGGTCGCTCATGCCGCACTTTTGTCAATGAAGGACGTTGGGATGAGGTGTACAACAGTCTGCAACCCGGAGATTATGTGCTTATCCAGTTTGGTCACAATGATGTGGGAGCTATAGACAGCTTGAAGGAACGGGCAGATATTACCGGAACAGCAGATACTTGCCATGTCTATCGTTTGAAGTCAAACGGCAAATACGAAGTTGTCTATTCTTTCGGTTGGTATCTCCGCAAGTTTATCAACGATGTGCGTGAGAAAGGTGCAACCCCCATTTTGTTGTCATTGACCCCCCGCAACATCTGGCGCGACGGCCATATCGAGCGCCGCAACGACTCCTATGGTAAATGGTACCGTGAGGTGGTGGAGCAGACCGGGGTGGCATTTGTGGATGTTCACAATATCACAGCCGACAAATATGACAAATTGGGTGAGAAGAAGACAGCAGCCTACTTCAACCACGACCATACGCATTCCTCTTTGAAGGGAGCCAAGGCCAATGCTCAAAGTGTGCGTACGGGTCTCAAAAAAATCGGCTCACCACTGGCAAAATACCTGAAGTGAGCCGTTCCTTTCATTTTTTTATGAGTTTGTAGTATTCCGTTGCCCCTAAGAGGAAGCATCCGGTACCATAGTCTTCGAAGTCGGGTGTTTTGGTATAGGTGACGGGCTGCCCTGCCGATGGGTCCTTACCGGTACCTTGCACATATCCGAGGAAGCCGTCAGGATGCATGCAGTCGTTGACCATCGCCTTCCAGGCACGGTCGCAGGCAGCTTTGTATTTCTTGGCTTTCAGAATCTTGTTGTTGATGCCCCAGCTCATTCCATAAAGGAAAAGGGCTGTTCCAGTGAGTTCCTTGCCTCCATAAGTCACAGGTGACACCAGCGAGGGGTTCCACAGTCCATCCTCGCGTTGGCATTTCAGGAGCGCCTCGCTCATCAGGATAAAGTCGCGTTTGAGCTGTTTGTAGTATTTATCCTTACGGCCGATATCGGTCATCACCTTCACCAAAGCAGCATATACCCATCCGCTACCACGGCTCCAATAGCAGTTTTGACCATCTTTTTCCTTATAAGGTGGCACATAGTCGGCATCGCGCCACCATAAGCCTTCTGCTGTGTTGAACAATCCTCCGCCACAGGTGTCACGGCTCCATGTATACATTTTCATGGCATGGTCGATATAGCGCCGGTCACCTGTCACGCGATACATTTTACTATAGACAGGCATGGCCATTTGGATGGCGTCAATCCAGGTCCAATAACCTATTTTCCCCGTGTTCATCTGATTTTCCAGATTTTCTTTCACATGTTCTATCATCCGGTTGTCCTTGGTCATGACATACCGGTCGATATAGGTCTGCTGGCAGCATTGGTCATCAGCATCTGTCGTTTTGATGCCATTGCGGGCAGTCCATTGGTGATGGTTGGCCCAACGGTCGGTATAATCGATGTATTCCTGCCGGGGGTCAATGTCATAAAGAGCCATGAGACCCTCATAGTACACGGCCCTTGTCCACAGGCTGCTGGGACGGATACGTCCCACATTGGTAGGCAGCGTAGGGTCAGCGTGCTTGGTCATGAAATACTTGTTGGCTTTCTGTGCTGCACCCAACACATCAGTGGCATTGGGTTGCTGTGCTGAGGTTTCTTGAACAGAAAGAGCCATCATCATGAGGAATAATAAGACTTTCATAGTGGCATTTTTTATGATTTCTATTGCAAAGATACCGCCTTAATGATAATAAAAATACTTTCAAAAGTACGATTTCATAGTAATTTTGTCCAATTAATTAGTATTTTTGCAAGGAAAACCTTGAAGTATACCAAATAATGCGGAAAATCCTGACTTTTGTCACCTTGTTCTATGTGCTTGCCACATGGAGCCAGATAGATTTGAAATATCGCACCTTGACTACAGATGAGGGCTTGCCCAGCAATTTTGTTATCAACATGGTGCAAGACCCTCAGGGTTATATTTGGATGGCCACGGCCGATGGTCTGTGCCGTTATGATGGTTATTCCTTTGATGTAATCCGTCACACGGCTACAGGCAACGACTCCCTGTTGCTAAGCAACCGGTTGCGCGAGCTGCACATGAATCCCAATGGTTTATTGTTCATCCGTATTCAAGGTGAGCGATACAGTTGTTATGATACCCACCGCCGCCAGTTTGTGGAATTCATACCAGGTGACAACAACCGCAATTACTGTGACTGTATCTTCACTCCAGAGGGTGATACATGGCTTTGGTATCCCACTACAGGTTGTCTTCAGGTGACTTATCACGACGGAGTCATCGAGAGTCATGAATACAGCAAAGAGAATGGCAGCCTCGCCTCCAACAATGTCTTGTTTATAGAATCCGACAGCTATCAACGGGTGTGGATTGGCACAGACAACGGCCTATATGTGAAAAGTGGTGGTAAGCTGACACCCAAGAGACGGGGTATCGTTTTCAACAGTGCTGTGGAGAAAGATGGTGTGATGTATTTTGCCACTTCGGCAGGAATGCTGTATCATGTCGGTAAGGATGGCCTGCTGGTGCAGGATGTATCCTCCTTGCCGGAAAAGGGACATCAGATAAGAGGACTGGTGCCTCTCAATGATAAAATCGTCATTCTGACCGAAAGTACTACCTTCTGCTATGACCTGACCAGCCACCAAATCCTCACTTATCATACACAGATGCCTGGTGGGGTCGTCTATCGGGACAACAAGAACAATTACTATGTCGGCGACAACACGGTCAATATTCATTATTTTGACCAAGCTCGTAAGGAGATATATTCCTTTCATGCACTTGATTCCAAACTGCTCAGCAAGCGTGGTATCCGTCCTTACCAGGTGCTTACAGATGATGAGGGTGCCATCTGGATTTCCACGATAGGCAATGGACTGATTGTCTACGACCCCGAGAGCCGTACCCAGACACATTATTCCCCGAGAAACGCAGGTTATTCCCCTATAGTCACCGACTATCTGTACGGATTGATGCTCGACCGTTCGGGACAGATGTGGATTTCTCAGGAAAACATGGGTATCAGCGTTGTCACCACCATGCCCAGAGGCGTAAGGAGGTATTTTGCCACCCAGAGCGTGACCCCCGATTACAACAATCTTTTCCGTTCGGTGCGCAAGACGGCCGACGGGCGGGTTTGGGCAGGCAATTTCATGGGAGCCACCTATCAGTTGGACGGTCAGAATTTGAAAAAAGTCAACCTTTGCGATGGAGACGACATGCTTGCCATGTGCATTGATTCTCAAGGGCATCAATGGGTCGGTACCAGGAAGACCGGTGTGATAGTCGATGGTCGTGTCTATCGCAACCATGCAGAGGACACCCTCTCACTTGCATCGGGAAAAGTATTTGATATTCTCTGCGACAACCGGCACCGGGTGTGGCTGACAGTCAATATGGGCGCTCTTTGCTTAGCTTTGCCACAGCCGGACGGCACTTATAAGTTTCGCCGTTTCCTCAACGACCGTATGCTGATGAGGAATGTCACCAAATTGCATCAGTCACGTTCTGGTGATATTTTTGTCGGTTGTGGTGATGGACTGGTCGTGTTCAATCCCGACCAGCTGATTCGTAACCCCAAGTCTTTCCATCATTATCATTCAGGCAACAGCAACTTGGGTTATTTTGAGATACGTGATATCTTTGAGGATGCCGATGGCAGCATATGGCTGGCTTCAGCAGGCGGAGGTCTCTACCGTATCAAGAACCCGTCGGAGATAGGGCATCTTGATTTTGAGCAATGGACCACAGAGCAGGGACTGGCCGACAATACCGCCAATTCCATCATAGCCGACCAGTCTGGAAAGTTATGGATTGGCACCAATTTTGGATTATCGCGACTCGACCCTAAAACCATGCAGTTTGCCACCTTCTATCTTTCTTCCGATAAATTGGGAGATGTGTATAGTGAGAATTCAGCTTGTCTGCTGGATGATGGAACCATTGTCATGGGTACCAATAATGGAGTTGTGTGTTTCAACTCCAAAGATATCTTGGCACCCCGTCATGTCAACAGCCAGTTGGTGGTGACCAATCTGCTGGTCAATGGAAATCCTTATGATGATTATCAACTTGAGGATAAAATTGTGCTTGGCCACCGGCAAAACTCTCTTACGTTCAGATTCTCAGATTTGATGTTTGCTTTCCCACACAATACGGAATACCAGTATTTCCTGGAGGGAGCAGACCGTCAGTGGAGTCAACCGACCCGCCAGAATGAGGCCGTCTACAAGGACTTGCCGCCGGGAACTTATGTCTTTCATGTGCGGAAATTGGGAACGGAAGATGAGGTTACCCTTCGCGTGGTGATTCGACAGCCCTGGTGGAATACCTGGTGGGCATGGCTGCTCTATCTTACTATCGTAGGCGCCGTAGCATGGTATATCATCCGGTTGCTGATGATTACCTACTCCATGCGCAACCGTATCAAGATGGACAAGGAAATCAGCGATTTCAAACAGCGCTTTTTCATGGATGTGAGCCATGAGTTCCGCACTCCTCTGACGCTTATTCACGGGTCGATGGAGCGTATGTGCAAGGCGGGTGACCTGCCGGCCAACTTGCGCCAACCCATGAGCAATATGTCGCGCAGCACGGGCAGGATGATGAGGCTCGTCAACCAGTTGCTGGAGGCCGACAAGTACGAACAAGGTAAGTTGAGGATAAAACTGCAGGAGACGGATGTCATCAAGTTTATCCGCGACATCACCATGAGTTTCTCTGACTTGGCCTACAACAGGCAGATGAACCTGCAGTATGTGCCTTTCGCCCAACATTTCTCCATGTATATCGACCAGGGTTGTGTGGACAAGATTGTCTACAATCTTCTCAGCAATGCTTTCAAATACACTCCCCGCAAGGGAGATGTCACCGTCAGGGTGAAACGCAAGGACGGACAGATTATCATTCGCGTGGAGGACAGTGGGGTAGGGGTGCCTCCAGAAAAGCAGGCACAACTCTTCACAAGGTTCATGCAGACCAATCTGGCGGCTGACAGTATGGGCATCGGTCTGAATTTCACCCAGAAATTAGTGGAGGCTCACCATGGAGAGATACACTATGAGGACAATCCTTCAGGTGGTAGTGTGTTCGTCGTCTCATTGCCGGAATCAGTGGAATCCTATCAGCCTGAAGACCTGATGGTGCCTACTGGTTTCAGTGATGACAAGGCAGAAGAAGAGGTGGTGATGATGCAGTCGTATAAGGAACTGGCAGCAGAGCCGCTCAACGACCGTACGGTCCTTGTCGTGGAAGATGATGAGGATGTGAGGGAATATATATGTGGTGAGGTCAGTGCCTATTTCAAGGTTCGTAGTGTGCAGAATGGTGCTGAGGCATTGGAATTGTTGCAGGGTGATACCGTTGTTGACTTGGTGCTGAGCGATATCAAGATGCCCATCATGGATGGTATCCAACTGTTGAAAAAGGTGCGTGCCGATGATGCGTTGTTCGATATTCCCTTCATCTTGCTGACGGCCATGGGCAGTATCGAGAAACAGTTGCAAGGAGCCCGGTATGGTGCGGATGCCTACATCCCCAAGCCTTTCAGCCCAGCCTTGTTGATAGGTAAATGTATCAGTTTGATTAAGCAGCGCGACCGGTTGAAGGCGGCCTACAGCCAAGCGGGTTCCGACAGCAGTGATGACAAGGACGGGACGGCTGCCGCTCCGTTGATTGTGAGTGAGCGCGACCGGAAGTTCCGTGAGATTGTAGATATCAAAATAGCCTCGAATATTGATAATCCTGATTTTGTGGTGGACGACCTGGCACAGGTCACGGGATATGGCCGTTCGCAGTTTTTCAGCAAGATGATGGAGGTGACGGGAAAGACTCCCAAGGAATACATCCGCATGAAACGGATGATGAAGGCGGCAGAACTGTTGAGAAGTGGCGAGATGGTGACGGTGGCGGAAGTGGCTTACAAGGTAGGATTCACCGACTCCCTTTATTTCAGCCGTTGTTTTAAGCAGTATTTCGGGATGACTCCTTCCAAGTATCAGAAAGGTTAATATCTATATAAAAGCATGCGTCGGCTGTCTATCTCAGACAGTCGACGCAACGCTTTTTACCTAAAAACCTAATAAAGTATAACCAAACTAATGCTAACTATATTTTTTAATATCCTGGATTCTGCCAAGCTTTCTTCTGTTCATCGCTGAGGTTCTTGCCATCCGAGGTTTGAAGGATATCGATGAACTTCTGTGGGATGGGTCGCAACTCATGCTTGTTGGCTTTCACGTTGGGAGCAGCCTCGGGGTTGAAAGCCTTGGCACGCTTCACGAGCAGTCCTGCACGGCTGAGCTCTTCCCAGCGGTTCCACTCACCAAGCAATTCGCGTGTACGCTCATTGAAGATGAAGTTGAGCATACGGTCGTAGTCACCCGAGCAACCAAGAGCCTGAAGAATGGCCTCGTCTTCAGCAGGCAGTTGTGTATAGCTGCTGATTTGCAAGTTGGAGGCTTCTGTTGTCTTCTCGATGCCGGTCGACAGGTAGTAGGTGTTGGTGTGTGTCATGGAAGCGTAGTAGGCCTCGGTATTGTTGAGCACCTTACCGTTCTTGTCCTTGTTGCTCTTGACGGTTCTTGAAGTGGCTGTAGAGTTGTCTTTGTCGCCACCATCAGATGTCAGGAATGCCATGGAGCCATCAGTGTAATAGCTGCGGTCCTCACCGTTCTTCCACTGTCCACGTGCACGGAGAATATTGACGGTATTGATGGCATCCTGGTATTTGCCTAAACGAACTTGAGCCTCGGCCTTCACCAGATAGGTCTCGCCTGAACGAGCCATGATGACATCGCGGTGTGCGTCACCCTTCTCACCTGTACGTGAGCCGTCAGCAGTTTTGTTGATGCCGCAGAACACGTTGGTGCTGGAAGGAGCGCCATTGAAGGTGTTCATCACATATTTGCCATCGAGGAAGGTGATGAAGGCATTGGGCACCCATTTTCCGGTATTTGGATTAACGAAGTTGTGTACGGTCTTGGAAGTTCCGAAAGAGCCATAGGCATCGTTGTTGTAACGGGTATCACTCTTCTTGTTGAGGATGAAGATAATGCCCTCATCGCCCAAGTCAGGCACTTGCTCATCGGTGATGCCATAAGTAGATTTCACAGTATTGGCATCCTGTGCAATGTTGTTGAGTCCATAGACAGTCTTGAAGGTCTTCCACATACGGGCATCGTTCACGTTGTCGAAGATAGAGTAGGTGTACTCTGTGGGACGGCAGCGCTGGAAGTCCATACCACCGATATACTGACCACGCTGTACCCAAGCACCAGAGAAGTTGGAGAACTGTGGGTCAAAGTAGTTGTAGGTACGGTTGCCGAAACGTCCCTGTGTAGAGCTGTCGTCATTGTGCTCTGCAGCCATGAGAATCTCGTCGAGTCCTTCATTCTTGCAGTTTACACCCGTCCATTTTGCATACAAATCCCAATAGTCTGGAGCCAATGGGCAGGCAGCGATGACTTCGTCGCAAAGAGAGATGACGCGGTTGAGGTCCTGCTCTTTGTTATAGCTGCCATTCCAGCTGCTGCAACGCTCACTTTGACGGAAGAGCAAAGCCTTGGCCAGGAAGTGTGCTGCCGTATATTTGGTCCATGTGCCATTGCCACGCCATTTTGTTGTAGGCAGCATTTTGTATGCCTGCTCAAAATCGGAGATGACCTGGTTGAGGGTTTCTTCCTCGGTAGCGCGGGTATAGTCTTTCTTGATGACACCATTGGCGGCCTCGGTTTGCAGTACAACACCACCATATTGTGCAAACAGGCGGTAGTAGTTGTAACCACGGAGGAAGTAAGCTTCGCCCAGAGCCTTGTTGCGGGAATCCTCATTAGCTACGTTGACGGCTTTCTCGAGCACCAGGTTAGCGGTGGAGATACCATAATACATCTCATCCCAAAGTGCGGAGACAGCAGGACAGTTCTTGTTGGCAGCACCTAAAGCTGGGGTGAGGTCAAGAGGATTAAGACGGTTGTCATAGGTATTCCAGCATTCTGAGGTGAGGTCTGCGCCATTGGTGAATTCATCAGTGCCATAAAGGGTGATACCATAGGCCCACTCATAGCCGAAATGCCAACGGATGTTTCCATAGAGACCAGCAGCCATCTTCAAGGCACCTGTCTCATCATTCAGCAGTGCGTCGGTCACTTTGTGTCCGGCATCCTCGGTGAGGAAATCATCACTACAGGAAGTGGTTCCCATCAGAGCGAGAACAGACAAGGCACTGCAAACGAAAATTCTATTGAAATATCTCATATTCGTGTTATGCTTATTAATGATATATATAATTTAGAAATCAACAACTAATCCTACGGTTACACCACGGTTGAAATAGGTGGCTCTTGTGTCCAGATCCATGAAGTCTACAGAAGAGTAGAGCATACCGAGATTCTTGCCTTGCACATAGAGCTTCAATCCGCTGAGACCGACAGTTTTGAGAAGGTTCTTGTTGAAGTTGTATGCCAGAGAGAGGTTACGTACTTTCACGAATGAAGCATCCTTGAAGCCGAGCAGTCCAGAATAGGGGTCACCACCCGACTGGTTGTAGATAGGTTTCTGCCAGTCAGCGCCTGTATTGCTTGGTGTCCAGTAGCTGATTTCACGTTGCTGGTACATACCCAGCTGTCCCTCACCACCAGTGCTGATGGTATAGCCGAAGCGGCCTTGCAGGTCAAGTGTGAGTTCCAGTCCTTTCCAACTGAGGGTGTTCGACCATCCTGCAGTGAAACGTGGATTGATGTTGCCGATGATGACACGGTCGTCAGCGTCAATTTTGTAGTCTCCGTTTTGGTCAACGGGTTTGACATTACCAGCGGTGAACTTATGGCCTTCGGCATTGAATTTGGCCATTTCGTCAGCTTCGCTCTCCTGCCAGATGCCATCAGCTTCGATACCGTAGTAAACAGCTATGGATTCACCGATGAACCATGCATTGTTGATATCATCCTCTTTGCCGTTGGAGAGTTCCACGATTTCGTCTTTCTGCCAGGCAAAATTCAGATTTGAGTTCCACATGAAGTCCTTGGTCATGATGGGAATCAAGTTGAGTGTCAACTCAATACCTTTGTTCTTGGTCTTACCGATGTTAGCCAGCATCGAAGGATAACCCGACAGTGAGGGAACGCTCATGTTGAGCAGCAGGTCATTGGTTTCAGACTTGTAGATATCCAACGTACCGCCCACTCTTCCCTTCAGGAAGCTGAAGTCGATACCAAAGTTCCACTGTGTGGTTTTCTCCCAACCCAGATTCTTGTTAGGCATGGAGTTGGAACCAGAAGTGTAATAAGGTTCGTTGGTAACGAAGATTTGCGAGTTGCCGGTGCTGAAAGGCATCCAGTAAGAACTGATGACACCCAATGTTCCATAAGGGCCTACGGCGGCATTACCTGTCACACCGACACCCAGACGTAATTTCAGTTGGTCGAGCCAGTTGAGGTCGCGCAACCATTTCTCTTGCTCCATACGCCAACCGAGAGCCATGGAGGGGAAGAAATCCCACTTGTTGCCTTCAGCCAGTACGGAAGAACCATCCCAGCGTGCAGAAGCGGTGAGCAGGTAGCGGTCCATGAAGGCGTAGTTGATACGTGCCATATAGGACTCGAGGGCATATTCTGACAGTCCAGTACCCATTCCTGCCTGATATTGTGAGTCGGTGATATCGATGGCTCCCATGTTGTTCCAGAGGAAGGAAGGAATGGTAACGCCAATCTCGCTCATGCTGCTCGATTCTGTATTGCTCTTCGAAGCACTCTGCAAAAGTGTGATACCGATGCTGTGGTCACCAATCAGCTTGTTGTAGAGCATCATATTGTCGAGCGTCCAGGCGAGTGTCCGCTCGTCGTTGCGGCGTGCATAGTTCTTGCTTCCGGCACGTGTGGCAGAACTGCTGTCGAGGTAGTTGCCCAGACGGTAGTAGCGGAAATCAGGACCGAACTGGATTTTGTATTGGAAACCAGCCAGGGGCTCCAGGATTTTTCCGAAGTCGAGTTGAGCATAGAAACTGCCGAGGACACGGATGTTTTCACGGTTATCATTGGATTTCTTCCACTCGTCGATCACCGTATAAGTATTGGTGGTGGAACCACCAGGCATATTGATGATTTCGCCATTGTCGTTATAAGGTAATGTATAGCGGAGGATGGCTTTTGCTGCGCTGTAGATATCCGTAGGACCAGAGCTTGATGACTGGCCGGTGCGTGAGAAACCATATTTCTGTACGCCATAGGAAGCATTGAACGAGCCACCAGCCTTGAACCAAGGAGTAGCGAGAATGTCGGCAGCTGCAGCGAAGTTGAACCGCTCATAGCTTTGACCCTTTTGGGTACCTTTGTTTTTCAGGTAACCGAAGGATGTGAAGCCAGACACATTTTTCGTACCGCCACGGGCACTCACGGTATGCTCTTGAGTCAAACCAGTTTGTGTGACGAAGTCTGTCCAGTCAGTGTCAGTCACTTTCGAGCCGTCCCATGAGCCACCTGCCCATCCTTTCATCACGTTGGCCAGCGCTGTGGGGTCACCGTCGAAGAAAGACTTGTCTTGGTCTTGAGTGGGCTGGTCGCCTGGGGTGTATGTGCCAGGATTTTGGTTGTAGTAAGCCCAGCGGCGCCAGGTGATGTAGTCACTGGCTTTCATGGCAGGACTCTTGTCCACGATTTTGTCGAAAGTCATGGAGCCCGAGTAGTTCAGCTGGGTCTTGCCCTCCTGACCACGCTTGGTGGTGACGAGCACAACACCGTTGGCACCACGGCTACCATAGATAGCTGTGGAGGAGGCATCCTTCAAGATGTCGATTGATTCAATGTCGCGTGGGTTCAGCGTCTCAATACCGCCTGCCTGGAGAGGCACACCGTCAACGACATAGAGGGGAGAACCAGAGGCTGTGATAGAACGGCTACCACGGATGAGGATGTTGCCTACTGTACCCGGACGCTCACTGGTGGTGATATCCACACCGGCAGCTTTTCCCTGCAGTGCCTCGAAGGCATTGTTGACGGGGCGTGAATTGAGTTGTTTCTCACCGACTCGTGTCATGGCGCCCGTGACATCCGACTTGCGTTGAACGCCATAGCCCACAACCACCACTTCGTCGAGCAGTGCGTTGTCTTCCTCAAGAGTCACGTTGATGTTGGATTTGCCATCCACTTTCACTTTCTTAGTGAGATATCCCACATAACTGAAAGTGAGCGTTGCGTTAGAACTTGCATCAATGGAGTATTTTCCGTCGAAGTCAGTGATACCTCCAACGTTTGCTCCATTCTCAGTCACTGTCACACCGATGAGTGGTTCCCCTGCCTCATCAGTCACTGTTCCTGTCACTTTCATCTTCTGAGCGCCTTGCGCCAAGATTGTCTGCTGGAATCCAAAGAGCATTCCCAAGCAGATGAAAAGCATCAAAAAGGTTTGTTTCTTTGACATGATTAATAAATATTGAATAAATAATAATAGATTCAGTTGATGATTTGTCTTAACTTAGTGGGGTGCTATAGTATTATGATAGCAAAATTATGGTATAGATAGATGTGAAAATAGGTAAAAACGTACGATTTTCATGTAAAAACGTACTATTTATTGTTTTTTATCCATTCCTCAGGTGTTTCTATATCAGCCATATGCAGGTTTTTCACGTCATCCATGATGAAACAGGGTCGTGCATCTGGTTTTTCCAACTGTATGGTGATGTTGCTCAGATACAGTCCGTCGACATGTCGTGCGAAAAGTCCGTAGGCAGGACAGATGCCGAGAAACTTGGCTATTTCGGGATATTTGTTTCCAAGTTCGGGATAGTTTCTATCCACCTGCTGTTGTACACCCCCACGGTATCTCAATTGGATATTGCTGAGACGGATGTTTTGTATGGGGTGTCCAGGCATTCCGGTAATCTGAATTCCTGAGAGGGAGTCACAGTCAATGGCTGTCACATTGCTGATTTGTATGTCGCGCGCACTCGACACGGTGGTTCTTTCTTTTGGACCACGGTTGCGGCAGCCTGTAGTAATATAGATAGGGTAGTGGTGAACATGATTCATGGAAATGTTGTTGACCACGATATTCTCCATGATGCCTTGGTCGACCTCCTCAAAAGCCAGTCCGCTGCTGTAGAGACAAGTACAGTTGGAGATGGTGATATTGCGGTAGCCTCCATTGCTTTCCGTACCCAGTTTGATGCGTCCGCACACCCAGTTGACGGTTTCTGGAACATAGGTGCCGTCGAGTGCTGTTCCCAACTTGAATCCCGTTACCGTGCAGTTGGTAATGAGGATGTTTTCGCAGACGAGAGGTTTTTTGAGTGCATAGGAGCTTTTGAGCACCAATGCGTCGTCGTGGGGTGTGTTGATTTTGGTATTCGAGACGGTAGTGAAGCGGCAGCAGTCGATATCGATGCCGTCGCGGTTGGTGTCTATCATCACATTGTCGATGTTGGCATAGTCGCAGCCCGTAATGATAATGGCGAAATGTCCACCCCGGAAGATGGTGATGTCGCGGATAAGAATGTTCCGGCATTGTTTGAGCGCGATGGCCTTGTCGCCCATGCCAATGCTTCCTCCTTGCACGTTTCCCGCATTTTCTGTATCATGGCGGGTGAGTCCCTGCCCGTCGATCATGCCTCTGCCCGTTATCGAAACATTTTCCTGACCTTCAGCCCAGATGAGTGAGTTATGAAAATAGGTATGTCCGCCGTCCTGGTATTCTGGTGCCCCGAAAACCTCTGCCTTGTCATAGGCTTCGCGCTTTTCGGTGGCTATGATGACGGCTCCCGGCTCGAGTCTGAGTTCGATGTTGCTTTTTAACCGGATACTTCCCGAGAGGTAATGGCCAGGTGAGAGTGTGACGATACCTCCTCCATGAGAGGCGCAGTCCTCTATGGCAGCGTTAATAGCGGGACTGTCGAGTGTTTTTCCATCTCCTTTAGCGCCATAGTCGAGCGGGTCGGCATTGAAGGCAACTGCTGTGGTGGATGATAGCAGCAGGGAGAAAAATAAGAGAGTGAGTGTTTTTGTTTTCATCATACTGCAAAAATAGGAAATGTGGTAAGGAATGATAAATGACAAAAATCCGAAACAATGGTATTTTTGTGCGATAATGGGAATTTCTTGGTGGTTAATTATAGAATAGGTGAGTCATTTTCGGAAAAAATATGTAAGTTTGCAACATTAAAAAACAACTACTCAAACATTCTATTACAATGAAGCGTTTTGCATTTAAGATGTTTCTCAAACCAGGTTGTGAGAAAGAGTATGCCCGCCGCCATGCCGCTATTTGGCCAGAATTGGTTCAGATGATTAAGGAGTCGGGGGTAAGCAATTACAGTATCTATTGGGATAAGGACACCAATATCCTTTTTGGTTATCAGGAGTGTTCGAGCGACACCAATAGTCAGGACACCACCGATGTGGACCCTGTGACTCAGAAGTGGTGGGACATGATGGCCGATATTATGGAGGTCAATCCCGACAACTCACCTGTTTCCATCCCCATAGAAGAAGTATTCCATTTAGACTGAAGTGACGATGAAAGCATTTTTTGTATCGGCCGTCTTGGCCATGGCATCATTATCTTTATCGGCACAAACAGGAACGTTTGAGGTGGATATCAACAGTCCGCGCTATTTTTCCGTGGCGGTGCCGGATGGCAACTATCTGGTGACAGTTACTATAGGAAGTAAGAAACGGAAGGCAGAAACTGTTGTGCGTGCCGAGTCGCGCCGGTTGATGGTGGAGCGTGCGGTTACCCGTCGTGGTCAGTTGGTGGATTATACGTTTGTGGTAAACAAACGTTCGCCCCGCTATACGGCTAAAACCGAGAAGGGAACTGTAGAGGAAAGGGTGAAGCTGAAAGAGCGTGAGTATGGTTATCTCAACTGGGACGACAGCCTGACTTTGGAGTTTAACGGCGCATCTCCCGCGGTCAAGCGTATCCGCATAGAACCAGATACTACTGCTACCACCATTTTCCTTTGTGGCAACTCCACCGTGGTGGATCAGGATAGCGAGCCTTGGGCAAGTTGGGGGCAGATGATTCCCCGATGGTTTGATTCATCCATCGCCATTTCCAATCATGCGGAGAGTGGGTTGACCGCCCGCACATTCTTGGGTGGCAACCGGTTGGAGAAAATCCTGACCATGATGCATCCCGGCGACTATGTGGTATGCGAGTTTGGCCACAATGACGAGAAGGAGCACCGTCCGGGTGACGGAGCTTGGTATCATTATGTTTACAACCTGAAGATTTTCATCGATAAGGTGCGTCAGGCAGGCGGTCATATTATTTTTTGCACCCCTACCCAGCGTCGTGCCTGGCAGTCCGACAATCAGCATATCCTTGACACCCATGGCGATTTTCCAGCAGCCATGTGCTCAGTGGCCGAACGTGAGCAGGTGCCTGTCATCGACCTGAATGGTATGACCCGTACATTTTTTGAAACCCTGGGTTTTGAAGGCAGCAAGAAGGCCTTGGTGCATTATCCTGCCCATACCTACCCCAATCAAGACAAGCCATTGGCCGACAATACCCATTTCAATCCCTATGGTGCTTATGAGGTGGCCAAGATGGTGGTCATGGGTATGAAAAAGTTGGGACTTCCCTTAGTGGACCATCTGCGCACAGATTGGCAGGACTACAATCCGTCAGCACCAGATGATGCTGCGGCTTTCCTTTGGTATGATGCTGCTGTCAAGGATGTCGCAAAGCCCGACGGGAATTAGCCTATAGCTTGTCGCCGAAGCACAAATCACCGGCGTCGCCAAATCCAGGAACGATGTATTTGTGTTCATTCATGCCTGGGTCGATGGCCGCACACCACACCGTTGTCTTGTCATCGGGCATGGTGCGGCGGATATGGTCAATGCCCTGAGGTGTGGCAATCACACAACAGACATGAATCCGTTTGGGCGTTCCCTTGGAAAGGAAGGCCTGGTAACCCAATTCCATGCTTCCTCCCGTGGCCAGCATGGGGTCTGCGATAATCAGTGTTTTCTCGTCGATGCTGGGGGTGGCCAGATATTCCACATGGATGCCTACCTCGTGGTGTGCTTCATCGATATACTCGCGGTAGGCACTCACGAAAGCATTTCCGGCATGGTCGAAAACATTGAGAAACCCAGTGTGGAAGGGTAGTCCAGCCCTAAAGATAGTGGCCAGCACCAGTTTGTCGACAGGCACATCGACCTTGGCAATCCCAAGAGGTGTGGCTATGTCCTTGGTTTCATAGTCAAGGGTTTTGGAGATTTCATAGGCCATCATCTCACCGATACGCATGATATTGTTGCGGAACAGCAGCCGGTTGCGCTGATAGTCTTTGTCGCGTATCTCTGCCATGTACTGGTTGACGATAGATACGTTGTCGCTTAAATTGATGATTTTCATAGTTGGAGCTATTTGGTTTTATTTTGATTCACGATGCCTGCATGTCGTGCAGTTTTTTGTAGTAGCCGTCAGTGGCAAGAAGAGATTCGTGTGTTCCCCGTTCTACTATTTGTCCCTCATGAATGACACAGATTTCATCGGCATTGCGGATGGTGGAAAGCCTGTGGGCGATAGCCACGGTGGTGCGGGTTTTCATCAGGCGCTCCAGGGCATCCTGCACCAGTCTTTCACTTTCAGTATCGAGGGCAGAGGTGGCCTCGTCGAGGATGAGGATGGGCGGATTCTTGAGAATGGCGCGGGCAATGCTCACACGTTGCCGTTGTCCGCCCGACAACCGGCTGCCACGGTCGCCCACACTGGTCTGATAACCCTTTTCTGTGGCTGTGATGAATTCATGGGCATTGGCAATGCGGGCAGCCTCTTCCACTTGCTGTTGTGTGGCATTGGGCACGCCGAATGAAATATTGTTGAAGAATGTGTCGTTGAACAATATCGACTCCTGGTTGACGTTTCCGATGAGTTGGCGCAGGTCATGAATGCCCAGGTCGCGCACATCGATGCCGTCGATGAGCACTTGCCCTTCCTGTACGTCATAGTAACGTGGGATCAGGTCGACAAGAGTTGACTTTCCGCTGCCGCTTTGTCCTACGAGTGCTATGGTCTGACCTTTCCGTATGGTGAGGTTGATGTCGCGTAGCACCCATTGTTGACCATAGCGGAAGGATACGTGACGGAATTCGATGCAGTCATTGAAACCATCGATATGTTTTGGATTTTCTTTCTCCTTGATGGCTACCTCGGAAAGAAGGATTTTGTCGACACGCTCCATGGAGGCGAGTCCTTTGGGTATGTTGTAGCCGGCCTTGGAAAACTCCTTGAGTGGATTGATGATGCTGTAGAGCAGCACCATATAATAGACAAAGATGGGTCCCGAAAGGGTGTGGTTGTTGAGCACGAGCATTCCCCCGAACCATAACACGATGACAATCATCACCGTACCGAGAAACTCACTCATGGGATGAGCCATCGACTGACGGATGTTGACCCGCATGATATCGTTGCGGTAGGCAGAGTTGATTTGGTCGAAACGGGCGTTCATCTTCTCCTCGGCACAGAAAGCCTTGATGATGCGCAGTCCGCCGAGTGTTTCCTCCACCTGACTCATGGTATCGCTCCACAGAGCCTGTGCCTTCATGGATTTTCTCTTCAGCTTGCGGCCTACAAATCCCATGAACCACCCCAAGATGGGTACGATGACGATGGTGAAGAGTGTGAGTTGCCAGGAGATGAACAGCAACATGGCGAAATAGCCGATGACGAGGATGGGATTTTTAAACAGCATATCCAGACTCGACATGATGGAACTCTCGATTTCCTGCACATCACCACTCATGCGTGCAATGATGTCGCCCTTCCGTTCTTCGGAGAAGAATCCCAGCGATTGTGATGTAATTTTCTGGTAGAGTTGGTTTCTTATATCCCTTACCACACCGGTTCGTATCGGAATAATCGTTGCCGATGAGAGGAAATATGCCCCTGTTTTGAGGAAAGTCATCAGTGCCAGGAAGAGGCCAATTAAAAGCAGAGTAGTCGTGGCTCCCATGTTCCCAATCATCTGATTGACATAATAGTTCATGTTGTTCATGAGTACATCCTGCACATGATGCCAGTCCCAAGCCATAACAGAAGTGGCAGCCTGGGCATCCCCTGTCTTGAAAATAATCTGCAGGATGGGAATCAGTGCAGCGAAGGAGAAAATGTTCAATATCACAGAGAGAATGTTGAACAACACCGACAGCACCAGATATTTTTTGTAAGGAGGGATAAATCGCTTGAGTATTTGTAGGAATTCCCGCATAGTATAAAGTTAGTTTTCTTGTTGGTCATCTTTTCCTGGTAGGCAGGTGCCAAGTAGGGTAGCACTTGAAGAACCTGTGATTTTCACTTTCACGGTTTCACCCACATGGTGCTGTCCCCGGTCAAATACCACGGCCTTGTTTTGTTCGTTTCTGCCCATCAGTTGTTCTCTTGAGCGTTTGCTGAATCCTTCCACCAACACATCGAAAACCTTTCCTTCATCCCGTTTGTTGGCTTTTGCCGACATTTCAGTCTGCAATTGGATTAACTGGTTGAGACGGCGTATTTTCTCCTCTTCAGGCACGTTGTCGGGCAGATGTCGGGCAGCATAGGTGCCGGGCCGCTCGCTGTATTTGAACATGAAAGCTGAGTCGTAACCCACCTCTCGGATAAGCGAGAGCGACTGCTCATGGTCTTCTTCTGTCTCGCTGTGGTAACCCACGAAAATATCTGTGGAGAGTCCGCAGTCAGGGATAATCCTGCGGATGGCTTCTACTCGTTCGAGATACCACTCACGGGTGTATTTGCGGTTCATGAGTTTCAGAATACGGTCGCTGCCGCTTTGAACAGGCAGATGGATATGCCGGCAGACATTGGGTGTGTCGGCAATCACATGCAGGGTGTCATCGCTCATGTCCTTTGGGTGGGAGGTGGTGAAACGGATTCTCATGTCGGGAACCGCCAAGGCCACTTTCCTCAATAGTAATGGGAAGTCGATGTCCAACCCCTCAGAAGCAAAATGATAGGAGTTGACATTCTGTCCGAGCAGGGTTACTTCTTTGAACCCCCTCTGCTGCAGGTCGGTCACCTCCCGGAGAATGCTTTCTATATCACGTGACCGCTCTCGTCCACGTGTGTAAGGCACGATGCAATAGTGGCAGAAATTGTTGCAGCCACGCATGATGCTGACAAAGCCGCTGATGCGGTTGCCGCCAATGCGTTGCGGCACAACATTTCGGTAGGTTTCCGTGGTTGACAGTTCGATATTGATGGCCTTGTGGCCAAGTTCAGCCTGTGCTATGAGGTCGGGCAGATTGAGATAGGCGTCAGGACCGGCTACAAGGTCTACATGATGGTTATCTATCAGGTCTTCTTTCACCCGCTCCGCCATACAGCCAAGGACACCCAGCAGACGTTTGTGTCCCCGTCTGTTTTCTGCATGCAGCACTTCGAGTCTTCGGTAGATTTTATTCTCGGCATTCTCTCTCACCGAACAGGTGTTGAGAAACACGGCATCTGCTTCCCCGGCATTCTCAGTCGGTTCATATCCTGCCATTTGCATGATTGAGGCCACTACTTCGCTGTCTGCTACATTCATTTGGCATCCGTATGTTTCTATGTACAGCTTTTTCATTGATTTCTTGTAGTCATTTCGCAATCTGCCTGCAAAGTTAATAATAATTTTGGGATATTGTTCGTGTAGTCAGTCGAAAGTTGCCATGAGAGGGGTGTCCTCATCAACAAAAGAGGAAAGGGAAATTTACCCGTATTGAGATTTTTTATTCCAACCAGCCCAAGAATTCATTTTTTTTGTCTATTTTTGTGGCTATTAAAGAATATTTTGTAATCCATCTTCCTTCCCTGCAATTTCATTCGGGAAAGGAGTAAATGAAAATGATATGAGACGTATACTTTGGCTGGTTTTGACATTTGTTCCGCTTGTTATGATGGGTCAGGGGAACATAACGATGAAAAGAGTTTCCGTTCACGACCCTTCGATAGTGTGGCAACATGATACGAAGTATTGGTATATCTTTGGCAGTCATCGAGCCTCTGCACGCTCAGCCGACCTGATGAGCTGGACGTCATTCACAGCGCCCTGGGCTACCGCCACCAGCAACAATGCCCGCAACAACTTGGCTTTTCTCTCCAACCAAGTCACTACCATCACCATCGGTGGCGAGGAAGTAGATTTCGGCACCTACAATGTGCATGCTTACTCCTCAGCCTATGGTGATGGATACAATATCGACGGAAATATGTGGGCACCAGATGTCATCTGGAACGACTATATGAAAAAGTGGTGCATGTATTTGAGCATCAACGGTCCCAGGTGGAACTCCAGCATCATCCTGCTTACCAGCAGCAGGATAGAAGGTCCTTACCGGTATCAGGGTCCCATTATTTTCAGTGGTTTCAATGTGACTTCTAATAGTGCGGTGGATTATTCGAAGACCGACCTTCAGTTGGTGCTTGGTCCGTTGGCCTCTTTGCCCTCTCGCTATAACCGTGGCGACCAATGGGGTTCCTATCTTCCCCATTGCATCGACCCTTGTGTGTTCTACGATGAGGAAGGGAAGTTATGGATCTCGTATGGTTCCTGGAGTGGTGGTATATGGATGATAGAACTCAACGAACAAACCGGTCTGCGTGATTATGATGTCACCTATCCGATAGACAATTCGGGTCAGAAGGCGAAGACCGACCCTTATTTTGGCAAGAAAATTGCCGGCGGCTATTATGTTTCGGGCGAGGCAAGTTATATTGAGCATATCGGCAATTACTATTATCTCTTTGTCACTTATGGCGGTTTGGAGGCAGCAGGAGGTTATCAGATGCGTGTATTCCGTTCTGAGAATCCCGATGGACCTTATGTCGACCCCAAGAACACCAGTGCCATTTTTTCGCAATACGTGATGAATTATGGTCCTAATGGTGATACTCGTGGAGAGAATATTTTCGGTGCCTATGGCTCATGGGGCTATATGAGTGATGGAGAGCGCTCGCAAGGGCATAACTCCATCATCGCAGCTTCGGATGGCCGCACCTATCTGGTCTACCATACCCGTTTCCAGAATGGAGGTGAGGGTCATCAGGTGCGTGTCCATCAGGTTTTCCTCAATCGTGACGGCTGGCTTTGCGCAGCGCCCTTTGAGTATACAGGAGAGACTGTAACAGATACTGATATTGCCAGTACGTCCCTTTTTGGCACGGATTATATAGTCGGTGATTATAAGTTCCTCTTGCATCGTTATGGACTCAATCATACCAACAAGCAACTCGGCACACCGGTAGATATCCACTTGTCCGCAGATGGCAACGTCTCTGGAGCTTATACTGGGAAATGGAAGATAGAGGAAGGTACCTGTTACGCCACCCTGCAGTTGGGTGCCTTGGTGTTCAAGGGTGTCATAGTCATGCAGACGATGGAACCCACCACTCAGAGAGCTGTTTGTTTCACGGGCGTAAGTGGTACGGGTTCTACGGCTTGGGCTTATAAGGAAGTGAGTGAGGAGCCAGATGGAATCGTTGAGCCAGCGATGAGATTCGTAGGAGATCGCTATATGTATGACTTGCAAGGCCGCAGACTGGATGGCAAGACTACCTTGAAACCGGGTGTCTATATCATTGATGGGAAGAAGCGGCTGGTGCGCTGACACTTTTTTCTCTACCCTCTTTCATCGATATCTCAGGCTGTTATCTGACCACGAACTTCCGTCCGCTCTGAATGTAGATGCCCTTGGCTGTCACTACGTATACCACGCTTCCCACGTTGTCAGTGAGCAGGCAGTAGTGGTCAGTCACCGATGAGTCGTACATGTAGGTGAGAAGACCCTCTTCCAGATAGTGGTATTTGAGGGTGTGAGCATTCAACT
>CACXDY010000237.1 GCA_902766505.1 uncultured Prevotellaceae bacterium | reverse complement strand
TCAGGACGGTGAGCGCACCATCTTCGAGACCGTGATTTCGGTTGAGCAGCCCAACAAGAAGGTGCTCTTCCCCAACGATGAGGAGAATCTCGACGGTCTGAACTTCCTGGCCGGCAAGCGTGTGGACGAGGTGAACAAGATGGCCGAGTTGGGCACCCGTTTAGCCCATGTCGACGGTGGTGTGCCCAATATCCGCATCTCCGTTCCCGTGCTTAACGAATACTATATCGGACAGCTCATCTACTTCTTTGAGATTGCCTGCGGCATCAGCGGCAACGTGCTCAGTGTCAACCCCTTCAACCAGCCCGGTGTAGAGGCCTACAAGAAGAACATGTTCGCCCTGCTCGACAAGCCCGGCTATGAGGCAGAGAGCAAGGCCATCAAGGAGCGGCTTGCCGCCGAGTAGGCTTTGCCGCCAAACCATCATACCCCTCCCGTGAAACCTTTCGAGGAACCAATACGCCAATACCTGAGAAGACACGACTTTGGGAAATTCCTTCCCAAGGCCGTGCTCTTCGACATGGACGGTGTGATTTATAACTCCATGCCACACCATGCCATAGCCTGGCAGGAGTCGATGGCACGATTCGGCATCCACATGACGCAACATGAGGCCTACCTTTATGAAGGCATGCGGGGCGTGGAGACCATCCGGCTGCAGGTTCGGAAACAAAAGGGCATCGACATCAGCATGGAGGAGTCTCACCGTCTTTATGAGGTGAAGTCGGCGATTTTCGCCTCACTCGGCAAGGCAGAGAAGATGGAAGGAGTGGAGGACCTGATGCGTCAAATCAAAGACTGCGGGCTGAAAATCTGCGTGGTGACGGGCAGCGGGCAGCGTACCCTTCTCGACCACCTCGAACAGCAGTTTCCCGGGTTGCTGCATCATGAGCTGATGGTGACCAGTTTCGATGTGACCCAGGGAAAGCCCAAGCCCGACCCCTATCTCATGGGTCTGGAGAAATGCGGGGTGCAGCCCTGGGAGGCCATAGTGGTGGAAAATGCGCCGTTAGGTGTACGTGCAGCTGTTGCCGCCCGGATATTTACCGTTGCGGTGAATACCGGTCCACTCGACGACCGTATTTTGCTTGATGAGGGAGCCGACCTGATATACCGCCGCATGACGGATTTCCGCGACCAATGGTCCACTCTGCTCGGAAGCGCCATGGACCTTTACAAAGAGGATAACCCAATGACAACATGATGAAAAAAACGTTCATAGGGGCCACGCTTGCCCTCTTTCTGACCCTGCTGTGTCTGACTGCCTGTCAAGAGGACGACGGCGTCATGGAACGCCCCGACTATACGAGTGTGAAATACAAACTGGTGTTGAGCAGCGACCTGCTGAGATACTATGATGTCACTGCCGTCTACAACACGTTGGATGGGCATACCGACTCCACACGTGTCGACCAGGAGTATTGGGAATACAAAGAGAAGAAAGACGGCGAACACCGCAACGGCTTTCTCTTCAGAGCCTATGCCACACTGAAAGACCCTGTCCCCGCCCTTCTGAGAAATGTCGATGAGTATGAACTCAAGGCAGAATATGGGCATGAGACCTATACGAAGAAAACCAGCGCCACCAACACGGGTGCCAACGAAGTGCTCAACATCAAGGTCAAGAAGGAAAGTATCGAGACCTATGTGACTTCGCATTCCGTGATATCCATCTGTCATTTCAAAGCCAACTGACCCGACCATGCACGAGGACCTTCACGACAAGCGCATCGCCCTGCTCCTCTCCGGAGGTGTAGACAGTGCTGTAGCCCTGCACGAACTGTGTGCCCAGGGGCTTAAGCCCGACTGTTTCTATATCAAGATAGGCCCAGAAGAAGACGAGGAATGGGACTGCAACTCGGAAGAGGACATGGAGATGGCCACTGCTGTTGCCTCCCGTTACGGTTGCCGTTTGGAAGTGGTGGACTGCCATCAGGACTATTGGGAAAAGGTGACCCGTTACACCATCGACAAGGTGCGTGCCGGCCTGACCCCTAATCCCGACGTGATGTGCAACCGTCTCATCAAGTTTGGCGCGTTCGACGAGAAAGCGGGTCATGCCTATGACCTGATAGCCACCGGGCACTATGCCCAGACAGCTGTCATCGACGGCAAGAAATGGTTGGTGACCAGTCCCGACCCAGTGAAGGACCAGACCGACTTCTTAGCCCAAATTGATGACTGGCAGTTGCGCAAGGCTCTTTTCCCTATCGGCCACTACCTGAAGGAGGAGGTCCGTCAGATAGCCCTGCGTGAACATCTGGTGAATGCCCGCCGCAAAGACTCCCAGGGCATCTGCTTCTTGGGAAAAATCAACTACAACGACTACCTGCGTCGCTATCTCGGCGACAATCCCGGGGATGTCATCGAACAGGAGACAGGCCGTCTTATCGGCCAGCACCGCGGATTGTGGTTCCATACCATTGGTCAGCGTCACGGTTTAGGTTTCGGTGGTGGACCTTGGTTTGTGGTGCGAAAGGATATGGACAACAATATTCTCTACGTCAGCAAGGGCTATGAGCCCCGCACCGCCTACCGCGACGTGTTCCCC
>CACXDY010000236.1 GCA_902766505.1 uncultured Prevotellaceae bacterium | reverse complement strand
CGGACCCAAGAAAAGGTCAAAGCATTAAAAGTTAAATATCCCGATATGCCCTAATTTCCTCTTCATACTTGAAGAGAATACATAAACATTTCCCCTCCCTTACTTGTAGGGGAGGGGATAGGGGTGGGGTTATAACCCGTTGATTCTTAGATGTTTCTCAAATCATAAAAGGATGAAGATTTGCATTTTTTATAAAATGCAATTCCAATATTCCTACTCTTCGTAGTGAACAGACTTGCTGCCTTCTTCCCAATAGGATTTATTGCTGAGAACCTGGGTAGACTCGCGGAATACACGGACAAGATAACCTTTTCCCTCAACTTTGACGAAGGCTTTAAACTTCTGACCCGACAAATCATAGCCTGCCGTGCCCTTATAACTGTGTGAACCCACAACTTCTACCAGGGGTACACTCTCTGTGGCTGTGGAGTCTGCCGGTTCTTTTTCCTCCTGGATGAACTCATATTTGATAATCGACAGGGTTCCCTCCTTGTATTCGCTGCCTTTAAAGATGTCGCTGTAGTGTTCGCAGAAAATGTCCTCCAACATAGTCGCATAGAAGGTTTTCGTGTTGGGGAGTATGGTTTCAATATCCACTTCTTCTGTTTCCTGAATTTCTTTTGACTGCTCTGCAGCGTTGTCTTTCTCCTTCCCGCATGACAACATACAGGCAATGAGAGCGAGCGATAAGAAAAAATGATAGTATTTCATCGCGTAAAGTTTTAGGGTTCGTTGATAATGCTGATAGACTGATAATAACGCTTTCTGTAGAAAGACTTCATGGTTGCAAAAGTATAAAAAAAAATCAATAATCATGGAATAATGACACACATTTTTGTTTGTAATGACATTTTATCAGTAAAAATGCATACCTTTGCAACACAGAAACAGAGTCCCGGCTTGTCGCCGGCACCTTTTAGGGTGCGGGAGGAAAGTCCGGGCAGCATAGGGCATCCCACTTCTGAAAATGGAAGCTGTTGGCGACGGCAGGCAAGGGCAGAAGAAAACAACCGCCCCACATCGTGTGGAGTAAGGGTGAGAAGGTGGTGTAAGAGACCACCAGCCGATGGGTGATCATCGGGCTGTGTCCGCTGGGAGCTGCAAGTTCGCGTATACCATCGTCTGAGGGCGGCCCGTCCGAATTATTACGATGGAGGGTAGAACGCTGGAGCCGTAGGGTGACTTGCGGTGTAGATAAATGACAGGCGCGGCATTTCGATGCCGGCACAGAACCCGGCTTATAGGGGCTCTGTTTCTTCTTTTTGAAAACTTGGATATGAGTCTTAAAGGCATCTACAACTTTTTCAGATACGACATCTGGCACCTCAAAGTAGGGGAGATGAGCGCACCAAAGGCTTTCCTGGTGAATGTAACGAAAATTCTCATTCTCGCAGTGAAAGCGTTTGGAAACCGACGTATCAACCGCTCGGCCGCGGCTCTTTCTTTCTCTACGATGATGGCCCTTGTTCCCATGGTGGCCGTCGTGTTCGCCATTGCACGCGGATTCGGGTTCTCCAAACATATTGAGACTTTCTTCAGAGACCTCCTTGCAAGCCAGCCGCAGGTGGCCGAGACAATTATCGGGTTCGTCAACTCCTATCTGGTCAACGTGAAGAGTGGAATCATCCTCGGATTTGGATTGCTGGTGATGCTTTGGGCTGTCATCATGCTGGTCAGCAATGTGGAGAATACGTTCAACGACATCTGGAACGTGCGCAATTCAAGAGGAATCTTGAGTACCGTCATCGACTATGTGGCTTTCTTCTTCTTGTTGCCTATCGTCATTGTCATCACATCGGGTATTTCCATCTTCATGACCACCATGGCGGGCAACATTACTCCCTACGTGGCGCCGCTTGTAAAATTAGTGATTGATTTGGCTCCTTATGTCGTCATGTCGCTGATTTTCATCGCTGTATACATGTTGATGCCCAACACAAAGGTGAATTTCTCCAGTGCCGTAGGACCTGGTATCCTGGCGGGCGTGGCGTTTCAGTTCCTGCAACTTTTCTACATCAATTCTCAGGTTTGGGTGTCGAGCTACAATGCCATCTATGGGTCGTTCGCGGCATTGCCTCTCTTTATGCTGTGGCTCCAGTTCTCATGGATTATCTGCCTGTTTGGCGTGCAGATGTGCTATACAAAACAAAACCTGGAACAACTGTCTCTCGACACTCATCACGATGGTATGGGCATCAGGTATCAGATGATGCTTTCGGCGGCGATCTTGGGCAAGGTTTGCAAACGGTTTGAGGAAGGAGGAAAACCCTATACTGCTCTTCAATTGAAAAAGGAGATGGGAATCCCCACTCATCTGGTGGCACGAATGCTGACAGCCATGCAGAAGGCTCATCTGGTGGTGGATGTCACTGGAGGTGATAAAGACAAAACTCCGGCATATATGCCCGCAGAGGATATTGCCAACATCAATCTGGGTATGATGTTGGCAAGATTGGAGTCCATCGGTGGATGGAAACTCGATGACGTGAATCTAAAAGGAATGAAAAACGAACATTGGCTGAAAGCACTCCGGTTGCGCCATCAGTATCTGGAGAATCTCAGCGAGGTGAAAGTGTCCGACCTTTGCTCTGACCTATGAGGCGTGCTGCTCGTCGTATTTCATCACATCGGCGATGTAGCGTTCTATCTGTTCGTTGTTGAGACGCTTCATGCGCACGTGATTGATAATGATGGTCAGCAGATAGTAAAGACCACTGAGCACAAAACCGCCGACAAGGGCTATCAGGAAATTCTCCACGGTTGTTTCATAAAACGCCATCACCACAAAGGGAATGATGAAAATGATGGAGTAGATAGTATATTTCTTGCGCAGCGAGTCTACATCATCAATTATCGCCTGCTTGTAGAACATATAATCATCAAAGTCCTTCTCTTCTATACCATATTTCTCCAATTGTGGAAAATCGGCTTTCTCACGATGCGTGGCAATGACTTTGCGCACGCGGTGTTCCATATCGTCAATGATTATTTCCATTTCTCTCTTTTTGATGCGAAGTTACACCTATTTGCCGTTTCAACCAAATAAAATTTTGCATAATTAAAAAAAAAGCGTAATTTTGCGGCGATTTACCCGAAATTCTTGAATTATGGAATTACCCGACTTCATGTCTTACTCCGACAAATTCTCTCCAAAAGGATTCGTGGAGAAAATTTCGAGAATAGCAAAAAGGGCAGGGGCCAAGTTGGTCTATGCTGCATTGGTGCTGTTCTACACGCTGCAAAGCAAAGATGTGTCAGTCAAGGACAAGGCTATTATCATCGGAGCTCTTGGCTATCTCATCAGTCCGATTGATGCCTTGCCTGATGCGATTCCTATCGTCGGCCTGACCGATGATCTCTCTGTTTTGATGTATGTCACCCACAAAATCTGGTTCAATGTTCCCGATGAGGTGAAACAAAGAGCGAAGGAAAAACTTTCTGAATGGTTCGATGAGGACGAAATGATGGAAGTGGATGAGTTTATCGATGAGAAAATGTCAATCAAAGAAGATAATGAAAAATAAAAAACGGCTCCCAAATCGGGAGCCGTTTTCATATTGTCTCATCCTTGCGGGATGTTTATCCCATTCTAATAGAAAATGGTGGTAATCAGATAGGCGACAATCGTTGATACTGTCACACAAATCAGGCCAGGCATCATGAATGAGTGGTTCAGCAGGTATTTGCCGATGACCGTGGTGCCCGACCGGTCGAAGTTCACCGTAGCGATATCACTTGGATAGTTGGGGATGAAGAAGTAACCATAGACCGAGGGCAGCACGCCGAGCAGTACCGGACCGGGAATGCCCAGCTTATAAGCTAATGGCAACATGGCTACAACAACGGCTCCCTGTGAGTTGATAAGTACGGAGACCAGGAAGAACACAAAAGCGATGGACCATGGATATTTGGCTACAACACCCTCAAGCATGACCTGCATCTCACTCATGTGGTTGGAGAAATAGGTGTCGGCCAACCATGCGATACCATAGATGGCCACCACAGCCACCATACCGGATTGCCATACCGGACCGGCTACAGCCTTCTTGGGGCTGGCTTTGCAGAAAATAATCATCAGTGCCGCAGCAGAAATCATGACAATCTGAATGACTAAGTTCATCTTCAGAGAGACGGTGCTCGATTCGGTGACACCTTCCATCACGATGCCTGCATCGGCCAGTTGCTTGGCACTGATGACGGCTCCACCAGCCAACTGTACGTCGCCGGCGTCTTTCACCGCTTTCACCGTGCTATAGGTAGGCAGGATATCCTGGAAAATAGCAAACAAGACAATGATAAGAAGAGCGCCCAGGAAAATGAATACGGCATTCTTGGCCGACTGTGGAATCTTTATGTCAAGTGTCGTGGCATTGCTGCCATAGATGTATTTATATTGCTCGGGGTCTTTCAGCTTGGCCTGGAAAGCCGGGTCTTTGTCCAGGTCTTTTCCGCGGTGATAGGAGGCTGCTGCTGCGGCAATGAGTCCACACAGACAGGCTGGTATCGATACCATGAGTACACGGGGTATCGTGATGTCGAAACCATGGCTGTTGGAAATCGAGACAAAGGCAACGACAGCTGCCGCGATAGGAGAACAGGTGATACCCACCTGGGAGGCGATGGAGGCTACACCACAGGGACGCTCGGGGCGGATTCCCTTCTTCAATGCGATGTCACAGATAATCGGCATAATCGTGTAGACGACGTGGCCCGTTCCTACCAGCACAGTCAGGAAGAAGGTGGTGATAGGAGCCAGGAAAGTGATGTGGTCGGGATGTTTTCGCAGCATCTTTTCCGCCAACTGTATCAACCAGTCCATACCGCCTGAGGCCTGCATGATGCCGGCGCAGGTGACGGCTGCAATGATGATGTAGATCACATCTGTTGGAGGAGAACCAGGTTTTAACCCGAATCCAAAGACCAATAGGGCAAGGCCTATACCGGAAATGGCACCAAGTGCGAGGCTGCCATAGCGCGAACCTACCCACAACGCTCCTAATACGATAAGGAGCTCAATAATCATGACAAAATCCATAGTATTAAGTTTGAGTTGATGTTTTTTTACTACTTTTTGCAAAATTAATAGTTTTTGGCTAACTTACAATTTTTTTTCCTGCTTTTTTTAATTTTAAAAAGGTGTATTATCATAGACATTCCCTTTTTTTAGGGTTGATGGATGTGAATGGCTGTGAGTAGCAACTCCCCTCCCAATCGTTTGAGAAGGGAGAGGACAAAGGGAAGTGGGCAAAATAGTGCGGATGGGGAGCCCTTGGTGCGGCATGTAGGGCGTTTTGGATAGAATCAACACGAAAAGAGAGTGTGCCATTCATTTTTGGCACACTCTCTCATTGTTTAATTAGTAAGTCTATTTGCTCTTCTTACACAATACCTTGGGCCATCATAGCCTTGGCTACCTTGAGGAAACCTGCTACGTTGGCTCCCTTCACATAGTTGATGTAGCCGTCGGGCTCTGTGCCGTATTTCACACAGTTGGCGTGGATATCGTTCATGATGTCGTGCAGTTTGGCATCCACTTCCTCGCGGCTCCAGCGCAGACGCTCTGAGTTCTGGCTCATCTCAAGACCTGATACTGCCACACCACCGGCATTGGCTGCCTTGCCCGGGGAGTACAGAATCTTGGCGCTCTGGAATATCTTGATGGCTTCAGGAGTAGAAGGCATGTTGGCACCCTCGCTGACTGCAATCACACCATTGTCGACAAGTTTCTGGGCTGCCTCGCCGTCAATCTCGTTCTGTGTAGCGGAAGGAAGGGCAATGTCGGCCTTCTCCGACCAGGGCTTTGCACCCTCTACGTACTTCACACCATACTCCTCAGCATACTCACGGATACGGCCACGCTCCACATTCTTCAACTCCATAATCCAGTCGAGCTTCTCGCGGTCGATGCCGTCCGGGTCGTAGATGTAACCGTCGGAGTCAGACATGGTGACAACCTTGCCGCCCAACTCGATACATTTCTCTACAGTGTATTGAGCCACATTACCGCTACCGGATACCAGAATGGTCTTGCCCTTGATGTCCAGACCGCGGGTCTTCAACATATTCTGGAGGAAGTATACGTTGCCGTAACCTGTTGCCTCGGGACGGATGAGCGAACCGCCGAATTCCAGACCCTTGCCGGTCAGCATGCCGGAGAACTGGTGGGTGAGCTTCTTGTACATACCGAACATGTAACCTACCTCACGGCCACCTACACCGATATCACCAGCTG
>CACXDY010000235.1 GCA_902766505.1 uncultured Prevotellaceae bacterium | reverse complement strand
CATCGATTCTTTCCAAGGTGTCTCCACATTGGGCATCCGTCAACTGGAATCCTCTGATGCGGCTACCGATTCATCATGGTATACGCTGCAGGGCATGCGGTTGTCGGAGAAGCCAACACGACCGGGAGTCTATCTCAACAACAATCGGAAAATCAGTATTCGCTGAACTACATTATAAGAACGAAAAACCAAAAATCGCACTTAAAATTTTGTAGTCTTCACGACTTTGATTACCTTTGCATTCTCTTTGGGGTCTCATAGTTCAATGGATAGAATAAGTCTCTCCTAAAGATTAGATCCGGGTTCGATTCCCGGTGGGACTACCAATAATAATGATAAGTATCTGAATATCAGATACTTATCATTTGTTTTGTATCTTTATGGGTTGTCAGATGATATGATTAATCCTTATGTGCTTTCCCTTCTTCTGTAAGAATATTTCTTGGGTGGTGATGGAGAATCTCCTGACGCAATGTTGTCATATCAATATGGGTATAAATCTCTGTTGTCCCTATACTTTCATGACCCAACATAGCCTGTATGGCCCGCAGGTCAGCACCGCCCTCCAACAAGGCTGTGGCAAAAGAGTGCCGCAGGGTATGTGGACTCACAGTCTTTTGGATGCCGGCATCCTGGGCAAGTTGCTTGATGATGATAAGAATCATGGTGCGTGTAAGATGCTTGCCACGGCGGTTGAGAAACACATAATCCTCCTCACCGGGAGAGATATCCATCCGGCACCGGTCGTCAAACCAAAACGACAATTCATCAACGGCTCTCTTGGAAATGGGCACCAGCCGTTCCTTACTGCCCTTACCCATCACACGCAGATAACCCTCATCGAGATATAATGACGACAACTTCAGTGAGACCAACTCAGAAACCCTCAGTCCGCAACTGAAAAGGACCTCGATGATAGCGCGGTTGCGGTGACCCTCACTTTTCGAGAGGTCGACCGCCGCCTCCATCCTATCCACCTCGTCGATGGTGAGCACTTCGGGGAGATGATTGCCAAGTTGTGGTGATTCCAACAATTCCGTGGGGTCGTTCTCCGCCCTTCCATCCACCAGCATAAAGCGATAGAATGACCGCACACCACTAAGTATCCGGCATTGAGATCTTGGAGAAATGCCAATATCAATCAGTCCGGCAGCAAAATGCCGCAAATCCTCCAGTGCCGCATCGGCTGGGTCGATGCCCTCGCTTTCCAGATAACGAATGAGTTTTTGCAAATCACGAAGATACGCATCTACGGTATTGACCGAGAAGTTGCGCTGCAATTTCAAATAGCGCCTATAGGCAGCAACAACATTAGATGAGGTTTTTTTGTTGGTTTGCATGTTTTTTCTTAATTTTGCGGCATGTAGTCAACACATACAGCTGCAAAATTAAGAAAAATAACTGAAATGAGGATACAAATTATCAATGGACCCAATCTCAACTTGTTGGGAGTGCGGGAACCAGGAATATATGGCAGTAGTTCGTTTGAAAACTATCTGACGACGCTCCGTGCCCGCTATCCAGATATCACCATCGATTACTATCAGAACAACTGCGAGGGTGAATTAATCAACAAAATCCAGGAAGTGGGATTCACTTATGATGGGATTGTCCTCAACGCAGGTGCCTATACTCACACCAGCATTGCCCTGCATGACTGTATCAGGTCCATCAAGTGTCCTGTGGTGGAAGTACATATCTCCAACGTACACAGCCGTGAGGAATTCCGCCATCACTCCATGATCAGCAGTGCATGCCTTGGGGTAATTTGCGGTTTTGGGCTTGACTCCTACCGGCTGGCCATTGAATCTCTGACAGCCAGGCAATGAAACACAGCGAAGAGCTCGAACAATACATACTACGTCATACCGAGCCCGAGAGTGACTATCTCCACCAACTGTGGCGATCCACCAATATCCATCTACTGGCAGGACGCATGGCCAGCGGCCATCAACAAGGCCGGCTGCTGAAAATGCTGGTTCAGATGATTCGCCCGACAACGATTCTCGAGATGGGCACCTTCAGCGGTTACAGTGCCATCTGCATGGCCGAGGGTCTGGAACAAGGTGGAAAACTCTACACCTATGAGATAGATGAGGAGTTGGAAGATTTCACCCGGCCATGGATAGAAGGTTCACCTGTTGCCGACAAGATAGAATTCATCATAGGTGATGCCATCCAGGAGGCACCCCGGATGGGTATCCTGTTCGATATGGTTTTCATGGATGGCGACAAGCGCAACTACAAGCAAGCCTATGAGACCTTTCTCGGCATCACACGCCCTGGAGGGTTTATCCTTGCCGACAACACGCTGTGGGACGGCCATGTCGTGGACAACAACTATGACCGTGACCACCAGACAAAAGGTATTGCTGAATTCAATGACTATGTCTTCGCAGACCAGCGTGTGGAGCAAATTCTGTTACCCCTGCGCGACGGTCTGACCATCATCAGGAAAAAAACTAATGACTAATAAGATAGATATGACAAAGAAATTGCTGACTCTTTGCTTCATGATGCTGACGGTAGTCAGCATGCATGCCCAAAGCCTTGTGGGCAAATGGCAATCAAAGGAAAATGCCGTTGAGGAGAATAGCGACAAGTCTACCATCCTTCTCGACATCACTGACAATAGCCATCTGACATGGACCTTGTACAAAGAAGTCGTCGAAAAGGAAGACATGATTATGAAATACCATGTCACACTGAACGGCACCTATTCCCAACAAGGCAAGAAACTCGCCGTCAATCTTGACCGCAACAACTCCACGCTCACTACCGACGAAATCACGTTCCTGGGCGAAGCCGCCAAAATGGCAGAAAAAAGCCCTGAGACAGAATCGTTTGTACGCAGTTTGATGGAAGGTCAACTGAAAAAATCCAAGGGGGATATTGTCAAGAATATACCCACCGCCGTCAACTTTGTTATCAAGAAAAGCTCGAAGAGCAGCCTGGTGCTGATTGATGAGACAGATAACACAGAAATGAATTTCGAACGTCTAACAGACTAATTATGCAAGAAACAAGACAAAACAAAATTGCCCGACTACTTCAGAAAGAACTGAGTCTGATATTCCAGTCGCAGACCCGCATGATGCATGGTGTGATGGTCAGTGTGACGCGCTGCCGCATCTCACCCGACTTGAGTGTCTGCACGGCCTACCTGAGTATTTTCCCCTCGGAGAAAGGAGAGGAAATCATCGAGAATGTCAGAGGGAATGAAAAAACCATCCGCTATGAACTGGGCACCCGTGTCCGCCATCAGTTGCGCATCATCCCCGAACTCAGGTTTTTCATTGACGACTCGCTTGACTATATTGACCATATAGATGAGCTTCTGAAGAAATAGTCTTCATACGATGAACTTCCCTTTCTACATAGCCCGGCACTATTTATTCTCCAAGAAAAGCACCCATGCCATCAACATCATCAGTGGCATATCGGTGATGGGGGTGGCTGTCGGTACGATGGCCTTGGTGGTGACACTCAGTGTTTTCAACGGCTTCCATGATTTGGTGGCCTCCTTTTTCACGTCTTTCGACCCACAAATCAAGGTGGTGCCAGCAAAAGGAAAGACGGCACCAACCGATGACCCTATTTTAGAGAAAATCAAGGCTTTGCCGCAAATCGACGTGGCGATGGAGAGTGTGGAAGACCAAGCCTTGGCAATTTTCCATGACCGTCAGGCCATGGTAATGGTAAAGGGAGTTGACGAGCAGTTTGGTGAACTGACCCATTTCAACGAAATCCTTTATCCCGACCCGGGAGCCAATGTGCAGTTGCATGCAGGCAATCTGGACTATGGCATCCCTGGCATCCGTGTGGCCCAGATGCTTGGCACAGGAGCCATGTGGCGCGGCTTTCTGCACATCTACGCACCAGAGCGGGAAGGGCAACTGGACATGAGCAATCCCGAAGCAGCCTTTGTGGAGGACTCCCTTATCTCCACGGGCGAGGTGTTCAATGTCAGTCAGTCGAAATACGACAGCAACTACATCATCACCTCCATATCCTTTGCCCGCAACCTGTTTGGACAGCAGGGCATGCTGTCCTCCCTGGAACTCCGTCTGAAGCCGGGAAGTGATTTTGATGCGGTGAAGAAGCAGATGCGCAAGATTGCGGGAGACAAATACCAGGTTCTCGACCGCTATGAGCAGCAAGCCGACACCTATAAAATCATGCGCATCGAGAAGTTCATCGCCTATGTATTTCTCACTTTCATCTTGATGGTTGCCTGTTTCAACATCATCGGTTCGTTGTCCATGCTCATCATCGACAAGAAAGATGACGTGGTGACATTGCGCAACCTTGGTGCCAACAACAAACAGATATCAGGCATATTCCTGTTTGAAGGCCGCATGATAGCGGCAGCAGGTGCTGTAATAGGTATTATTCTCGGTCTCCTGTTATGTTGGGCTCAACAACACTACGGCTTAGTGAGATTGGGTGAGAGTACTGGTTCCTTTGTCATTGATGCCTATCCCGTGAGCGTTCATCTCACCGACATCCTATTGGTATTTTTCACAGTAATAGCTGTTGGGTGGATAGCAGTCTGGTATCCGGTGCACTATCTCAGCAAACGCTTGCTTGCCGACTGACGGGGTTATCCCAGGTCAATGTGTTCCACCTCTATGCGCTTGCGCAGGAACAGCCAGGCGCTTTCAGAGAATTTCTCTGCATTTTCCGTGGTCAGATACCTCACATGGCCGCCCTTTTGGCATTTCGCCTCCATTTCTGGGTGTCTCCTGAGATAGTCATCCAAACTTTGTGCCACGTATTTTCCCTGCCTGACCACCGTTACCCCCGGACGCTTATATTTCTCTATCTTGGGCATGAGAATGGGATAATGCGTGCAGCCCAGAACAATGGTGTCAATCTTGGGGTCGGACGCCATCAACTGTTCCATATTCTTCTGCACGAAATAGTCGGCTCCCGGTCCATTGGCCTCGTTGTTTTCCACCAGCGGCACCCACATAGGGCATGCCAAACCCGTCACACAGACATCGGGATGTCTCTTTTCTATCTCGATATTATAGCTCTGGCTGCGGATGGTACCCTCGGTGGCGAGAATACCCACATGGCGGCTTTGGGTGAGTTGACCAATCACCTCTGCTGTTGGGATGATAATCCCCAACACCCGGCGGTGAGGGTCGATGTGTGGCAAATCATGTTGCTGGATGGTGCGGAGAGCCTTCGCAGATGCGGTGTTGCATCCCAAGATAACCAAATGGCAGCCTAATTCAAATAATCTCATGACTGCCTGCCGGGTGAACTCATAGACCACATCGAAAGAACGTGTTCCATAAGGAGCACGCGCATTGTCGCCCAAATAGACATAGTCATATTGGGGCAACAACTGGCGGATGCCGTCAAGGATGGTCAAGCCACCATACCCTGAGTCGAACACGCCAATGGGTCCGGGAGCCACCGGCAAGTCTATCATCTAAGTGCCTCCTTAATCAGTTGCGACAAGTCCTCTCCCATCTCAGGATTGATATAGGGACAGGCATCGCCATCGGTATTGAGGATGAACGCCAGACCACGTTCCGCTCCTATTTTTTCCACAACGTTGGCCAACTTCTCACGCAAGGGAGCAAAAGAATCTGTCTCGGCTTTTTTCAACAGTTTGGCCGACTCTGCCTTGAAAGCGACATTCTTTTTCAACAGTTCCTGAAGTTCTGTCTGTCTCTTCTGAAGGATGGTGGGAGCGAAGTCGCTTTGTCCGTCAAGAAATTCCTCGTATTTACGGTTGAATTCCTCTTCTACTCTTTTGGTCTCAGCATCATATTTTGACTTGAGGTCATTGAGATTGGCCTGTGCCAATGCATATTCCGGCATAGACTTGAAAGCCTCTTCGTAACTGAAATAACCGAATTTCATCTGTGCTGAAGCCATGAGAGGCAACAGCATGACAAACAATAACAAACTAATTTTTCTCATAAAGGAAAGAAGTTGACGTTATAACACAAGGGCAGACACCATGGCCTGCCCTTGTCTTGCTTCATTATCAGGCAAGCACCAGTAAGAGAAACCGGAGCCGACCCGTTGTATTATTTCATTTTAGCCAGTTGAGCCTTTACCTCGGAGGTAAGGTCCTTGCTGATGGTCTCATTCACATAAAGCACGCTGCCCAATTCAATGATGTAGACATAACCACCACTCTTGCCTACTGTATCGATGGCCTGACGCACCTTGTTGAGGATGGGCTGCAGTTTCTCCTGCTGAGCCTTCTGGAAATCCTGCTGGTTCTGCTGAGCCTGCTGTGCGATACGGTTGTATTTCTCCTGCAGACTGGCTTCGGTCTCCTGCTGCTGTGTAGCACTCATTGAACTCTTCTTCTTCTCATAATCGTCCATCAGGCGCTGCAATTCATCCTGAGAAGCTTTCAGTTCATTCTCATACTGCTTGCCGATAGCCTCTATTTCGCCATTTGCGCGGGCGTAGTCAGGCAGTGACTGGATGATTGACTGAGTATCTACATGCCCAAACTTCTGTGCGAATGTGGCCAGAGGAACGAGCATCATCAACATAATGATAACTTTTTTCATTTCGTTTTTTGGTTAATTGTTATTTGCTTCTTTGTTTATCTATCAACGCGGCTGCAAAATTAATGATTGCTTTTGTCTTTCCCAAACAAAAACCGCTATATTACTATAATACTACTTGGAATAACCGAGTTTCTCGAGTACCTCGTTGGAGATGTCGATTTTGGGTGAGCCAAAGATGATTCCAGTATCACTTGCCCTGTCGAGCACCAGTGAATAACCACGGAGTTCTGAAATGTCCTTCACGGCATTGTAGATTTCCTCCTGGATGGGAGACATCAGACTCTCACGCTTCTTGAAAAGTTCGCCCTCAGGACCGAAATACTTCCGTTTCAACTCACTGGCTTCCTTCTCCTTGCCCATGATTTCCTCTTGACGGGCTTTCTTCTGGTCTTGAGAGAGGAAGACCACTTCGTTCTGATAGTTCTTATACATGGTGGCAGCCTCTGTGTTCAAAGCTTCCACCTCTGCCTGCCATTTCTTCGACACTTGATTGAGCTGTTCGTTGGCTCTCTCGTAAGCCGGTATGTTTTTTAGGATATAATCCATATCGATGAGCGCGAATTTCTGGGCGCTTGCCGTCAGCGCTGTGAGCGCCAAAAGGCTCATAATAAAAAACTTTCTCATAATCGATTCTATTAAAGAAGTGAATATCAGGTTTTAGAATTCTTGTCCAAGTACAAAGTGGAATTGTGAACCACCTTTCTTTCCCCATACTTTATCAAAACCGTAGGCCCAGTCAATACCCATGAGTCCAACCATAGGCAGGAAGATACGCACACCGGCACCGCCCGAGCGTTTCATATCAAACGGATTGAACTTTTTGGGGTCGGTCCAGGCATTACCTGCTTCGAGGAATGTCAGTCCATAGATGGTGGTATTGCCAAGCATGAAAGGATAGCGGAGCTCAAGTGACAGTCGGTCATAGGCATAACCTGCCGCACCCGATGGTGTCAGTGAGCCATTTTCATAACCACGCAATCCGATGGTTTCCTCTGCATATCCTGTGGAATATCCACTCATACCGTCACCACCCACATAGAAGGTCTCAAACGGCGACTTCTTGTATTTGTTGTAGTGGCCCAGGATACCCAGTTCCACTCTGGTGGAGAGCACCAGACATTTGGCACCACCTGTAAGGGCAGTATAGGTGCGTGATCTGAATTTCCATTTATGATATTCCACCCATCTGTATTTCTCCTGCTGCTGGGTTGTATAGTTGGCAGCGCGGTAGTCGGTTGCCAGGCTCTGATAGTCCTTGTGGTCCCATTTCGACCATGGAGGTGTGATGGACAACGAAGCCATGAATTCAGAACCCTTTCTTGGGAAGAGCTGGTTGTCTGACGATGAGCGGCTGAGTGAGATATTGAAGTTGAGGTTGTTGCAATTACCTGTAGTCACAAGGAAGTAACTCCAGTTTTTAAGCATATACCTTGTATATCCCACAGAAAGTGAGAGCATGAAATAGTCATCCGGCCATCTGAGTCGCTTACCCCATCCGAGTGATGCGCCAAGCAGCTGGACATACTTGTCGGGGTCATAGTAACTCTCGTAATTGTTGTAATAACTGCTGCCGTATCCTCCATAGAGATAGTTGTAATATCCATACCGGTAGGCAGAGTTGTAGTATGTGCTTGAGATATCACTTTGCTTGGAGTAATACACTCCCACATTGAACTGTATGGGTCGTTTCCCTCCGAACCAGTTGGTCGAGTAGGAGATGTTTCCAGAATGGTAATAACGGCCGTTACTCTGTCCTCCAATCGACAGCACCTCGCCATCACCAATCGGCATGATTCCCCGGTGCTCCTTATTCTTATTGAAAAGGTTTCTCATGGAGAAATTGTTGAGTTTCAAACCGATACGCCCGATAATACCTGTCTGTCCCCATCCTAATGAGAATTCTATCTGGTCATTGCCTTTCTGCTCCAGATTCCAGTTGATGTCGACCGAACCATCCTCATAATTGGGCTGGACATCCGGATTAATTTTTTCCGGGTCAAAATGTCCCATGGATGCCAACTCTCGGGCGGAACGCTGCAGTGCATCTTTGGAGAAGAGGTCACCCGGCTTTGTTCTAAGTTCACGTCTCACCACATTCTCATAGAGTCGGGTGTTTCCGTTGATTCTCACTCTGTTGATGTGGGCCTGCTGTCCTTCTGTGATACGCATTTCAAGGTCGATGGAGTCACCCACGATATTGACCTCTGTAGGCTGTAGATTATAGAAGAGATAACCATTGTTCCAATACAAGTTTCCCACAGCATCATCATCCTCAGAGAGTCGTTTGTTCATGTGTTTCTGGTTGTAGACATCTCCCTTGTTCATACCCAGTTCCTTGCTCAGGTAATCGGTAGGATACACGGTGTTGCCCACCCAATTGATGTTTCTAATGTAATATTTCCTGCCCTCATCAATTTTGACATAGACATTGACATGTTTCTCATCAAAGTTCCAGACGCTGTCCTCCAGGATGGTGGCATCGCGGAAACCATACTCATTGTATTTCTCAATGAGTTTCAACTTGTCTTCCTTCCATCTCTCGGGAGTGAATTTCTTGGATTTGAAGATGTTGGAGAATTTCCCTGCCTCATGGGTCTTGGCCAAGGCACCTTTGGTGAAGAGCGTACCCTTGATTTTCTTGTCTGTGAGTTGGGAATTGCCGTCGAGGATGATATAGCGCACCTTCATCTTCTCCTTCTTATCGACATCCACATCCAAGATAACCTGTCCGGGGTTGGTCACATCATCTCTTTGGGTGATATTGATTTCCGCATTTTTATATCCCTTGTCATCAAAATATTTCTTGGCAAGGATTTTGGCGCGGTCGATGATGTTCGGCGTACAGGAACCACCTTTCATGATACCCAATTTAGCCTCCATATCCTCACGTTCCGACTTTTTCAGACCGATATAGTTGATATTTGAGATTCTGGGTCTTACCTTCAGGTTGATATGCAGATAAATCTTGTCGGCCACAATGGAGTCAGCACCAATGGAGACATCGGAGAAGAGTCCATGTCTCCAATATCTTTTCACTGCATCTGTCACTTCATTGCCGGGCACCGTAATGCTTTGACCTACGGTGAGTCCCGAGATTCCTGCAAGTGCAAAGTCTTCATATCCCTCCACACCAGTCACCTCAATACCTCCAATGGTAAGTGTGCGGGGAATTCCCGCATAGGAGATTTCAGGATTGACAATCGTCTCCTGGGCCTGCAAGTTCATGCAAGCGGCCACGGTGAGCAGTGTGAGGATAGATTTAGAATATCTCATCTTAAATGAATGTCGAAATAATTACAGATTGTTTTCTTCCACCTGAGCCTCAGTTTTTCCGAAGCGCCTTTGCCTCGTCTGATAGCATCTGATGGCCTCATGCAAATCCTCCTCCATGAAATCAGGCCAGTAGGTGTCGCAGAAATAGAGTTCCGAATAGGCTATCTGCCACAGCAGATAGTTGGACACTCTCACTTCTGCACCCGTTCTGATAAGCAATTCCGGATCGGGCATGAAATTGGTGACCATGTGCTTGGACAGCAGGTCCTCATTGATGTCGTCCACGTCTATCTCTCCGTTCTTCACCAACTGGGCAATCTCTTTTGTAGCCTTGGTGATTTCCCATCTTGAGGAATAACTGAGGGCCACAATCATCTGCATAGTGGTGTTACCGGCCGTATGGTCCATGGTTTCCTTGAGTTTGTCCTGCACATCTTGTGGAAGCCGTTCTATCTCCCCCACCACACGGAATCTCACATTGTTCTTCATGAAAATCTCATCCTCAAGTGAAGACAACACGAGGCTCATCAGCGATGCTATTTCATCAGTCGGCCTGTTCCAGTTCTCTGTAGAGAATGTATACAGTGTGAGAAATTTCACGCCGAGTCTGGTGCATTCGGATGTGATGCGCCTGACGGCATCCACACCTGCCTGATGTCCGAAACTCCGTGGTTTTCCCTGTTCCAGGGCCCATCTTCCGTTACCATCCATGATGATGGCAATATGCTGGGGTATACGGTTTAAGTCCAAATTAATCATCTTCGTTATGACATGTTCTACATTTGGCCAAAAAACTGTAGGTGAGTGTCACCTGCAGCGCTGAGTAGCAATCGGTGTTTTTAAACAGTCCGCTGCTCTTTATGCTGTATGGGTCTGCCGACCCGTCGAGTTTGTCGCTGAGCGATAAATGCAAGGCCCACTCCACGCCGAGATTCATTCTATCACCGATTTTGTATTTCACGCCGATTCCTACAGGAACGTTGGCAGTAAAAACATTTTTTCCGCTTGTTTTGACAAACGTGGCTCCCAGACCGCCGAAGACGAAGGGTGAAAGCCTTTTCGCTCCTCTATAATCGGTTCCTGTGCCATAGGGCCAGAAATTATATTCGTACACGGCATTGAGGTCAGCCATCGTGTTTGAGAACTCGTAAGGAGTCTCTGCGGTTTCCGGATAATAGGTTTCCACATTTTTCGACGAGCCTTTCAACTTCCCGACACCCAGACCCAGTTTGAAGCCATGATATGGGTTGATGAGTCTTCTAAGTATGACAGAGGCCATCGGTTGCTGTCCTTTGAGTACACTGCCGTTGTAATCGCCTTCGTAAGCCACAAGACCTGCCCCCGCTCCTATTTCCATGCGGTATTCGATATTGCCCTGTGCCATGACCATGACAGGCAGGAAAAACATCAGCAGGATGATGGACTTTCTCATTGGCTGCCTGTTTGGGTGGTTATTCAGTAAATGCCGTCTGCTTCGTTGTGGAACTGCTGAGCCTTCCGCGCCATACCTGTCCACTTCCGCCACAGATTAGCCACAGGCAATTGTCTTTTCCAGCCGTCATGGCGAAAGCCCTGTCGCACAGGAGTCCTTCGGGCAGGAAATAGGTGTCGTTCTTTATCCAATAGATTCCTCCGTCCTCACTATAGTAGATTCTCGAGAAACCTGGAGTTTCACATGCTCCAAGACCACCCGCACCAAGAGCAACGATACCTTTTCCGTAGCGTGTGATACAGAGTTGGTCAAGTCTTGGCAACATATAGTTTTTGAGGTCGTCACCATTGATGTACATCCATGGTTCCTGCGACACTGTGACATTGCCGTCATCCACCTTGTTCCAGACCCTTGCCTGGGTGTCGTCATAGAAAGCATTGATGTCGCGGTTGCCGGCAATCACTACATTATCCACATTCTTGTTGACTCTCGATGGGATGAAGCAATAGGAGAGGTCGCGTGTGGGGAAGAGTGCGGCATCGGTGTCGAGGGCTTCTATCGTCCAGGTATTTCCTTCGTCACGTGAGGCCACCAGGGCACCCTCGTTGTTGAGTGCATACAAAGTATGGCTGCTTGCTGCCACCAACCGTGAGACAGGAGTGTCGGTCAGGGTTTCCCAGTCCTCACCGTTGTCCGTTCTCAGGAGGGTGCCGTCGGCCATACAGGTATAAACCTGTCCGTTCATTTCAACCACATTCTGGCTGATGTTGGCAGGGATGGGTGCATTGACATTCCACTGCACGAGATACCACTGCAAAGGCGACTGATAGCTGGTGGAGTAGATGGCTCCATGCTCACCATAAGTGGCAAATACCAATACCACCTCGTCAAGAGCAATGGCCTTTAAGGCATCAGCCTCAACGAAATCCTGGAAGTCGGCTTCTCTTTTCCATGAGAAAGAATCCGGTATTTCATGCTGCACATTGACCATCACGGTGTAATCCACCTTGTTGGAACCATCCCGTGAGATGGCACTGAACTGACGTGGCTGTGAGAAATCTATCGAGTCCTTGCTATTGTACATCCTAAGAGAATCGCTGGTAAGGCTCTTAATGACAATAGAACTTGAGTTCTTGCTTCCTACCGTGCACAACACATGCTCCACATCGGTACCGAAAGGAAGGGAATCAGGATTGTATATTGTCCGGTTGACCTGGTCGATATAGAAACGATAAGTGCTACCCGATACCGTTGTGGTATAGGTGCTGTCGGTGCCGTCGGATTTGGTCGTCGTCACGTATCTCTTCAATGTACCGAGTGAAAATGCGGTAATGGCCGCATCGTTGGGATACAGGATCTCATCATCGTCGCCGCCCAGACATGAGGAAAGTACCATCACGGCCATTGTCATCCATAAGCAGGCAAATATGATTTTTCTCATCAAATATCTTTTTATTGGGTTTATTGCATGCACCATCACCTCCCACCTGAATCAAAGCAAGCCATCAAGCGGAAATGTGTGGTGCCCACAGCCGTTTATTGGGTGCAAATTTAATCAGAATTCCGCAAATTCGGTTTGTTTTCACCACTTTATTACCTAAAATATTGAATAATTGTGGTTTTTTTAGGTCTATTTAGATTTTGACAAAAAAAAAGAGGACGACATGAATCACTCATCCCGGCCTCCTGAAAACAATTCAACGTATGTTGGTCTTTGTAAGAGCAATAACACTCAGTATTGTCGCAAAAGCGGCAATGACCAACATCATCGCTGTTTCAAAATCTAATAACATAATCTTTACCTTAAATCTATCAAACTACTAACCTAATGAAAAAGCATTCTCACGAATGCATTGCAAAATTAATGCATTTTGGATTTCGGCACAAGCATTTTGTCTTCTTTTGTGAAATATTGTATTGTTTTTT
>CACXDY010000234.1 GCA_902766505.1 uncultured Prevotellaceae bacterium | reverse complement strand
CGCTCAACAATGACAACAGTGAAGGCGAGAACCATACAAACGGCACATATGGCGCCTGGTATGACACCGACGGCAACACCTGTTATTTCAATGACGGCCATGTATATATCGAAGTGTTTCACAACCTGTGGAACTGGAACTGCGGTCTCTACCAATACAACTGCTTCGATGACCACCATACCGTGAGCATGCAATATCAATATCCCCACAACGGGACGTTGCTGAAAGTGAACGTAGATGTCAATTTCACTATTACCCACAACTGGTGGTGAATGCGACCAACAAAATCTCCAACAGTTTATACAAGACACCCTATATCCATACATCTTCAAACTCAAGAAAAATGAATAGAAAAGTCCAAAGATGCCATCGAGCCATTGTTTTGGCCACACTCTTTATTCTTCAAAGTAGCCTTTTCATCACCCATGCCTTTGCGCAGAAGACGGTTTACATCCCCAATGAGTGGCGATATTTTGGCAACGACACTCTGTTATACAAGGAGAACGACCCCGACAACCGATACACATGGTCGAAAAGTCGCTCAATAGAGTCGGACAATGTCATCATCTTCTGGGACAAGGGTTGGGGCAACACCAAGCCCCACGAATTGCCCCAAGGCAATTTCTATTATGTTGACATACCTTACCTGCTTCAACAATGTGAGGCATTCTACGATTTAGAAATCAACAATCTGGGTTTTGTCGACCCAGAGACTTCCAACCTGAGCCGTTACAAGGTGATGGTCCTGATGAACCACACCACAGAATGGACCTGTTTTGGCGGCGGTTACGACTTCCAAGTCTCAGCACTATGGCTCAACCCATCCACTTGCAAGCCAGTAGGTTTTGCCGTGGCACATGAAGTGGGGCATAGTTTCCATTATATGTGCTACGCAGAGCATAGCGGTCACAATGATTCCAACACCGACAACACCGGTTTCCACTTAGCCTGTGGTAATGGTCAGGCCATTTGGGAACAAACGGCACAGTGGCAAGCCAGCCAATCATTCCCAGAGCAAATGTTCTCAGAGAGTTACGGCCCCTATGTCCCCATTTTCCGTCACAGTCACAACTATGCATTTTCGCATGAGTGGCACCGCTACCAGTCGTATTGGTTCCACTATTATCTCTGTGAGCATTATAACGACATCACTACCGTGGCACAAGTTTGGAATACCCCTATGACAGGCCAGCAACAAGGTCGTGGCACCGACTTCAACCAAGCGCTGATGAAACTGAAGGGTCTTTCAGTACGAGACCTCTATCAGCTCTATTTCGACTATGCGTGCCGATGCGTCACATGGGACTACGAAGCTTGCAAGCCCTACCGCAATCCCTATATCGGCAATTTCGAATACCGCTGCATTTTAACTGAAGACAACAGCTACCAAGTGGCATTAGCCAGTTGTCCTCAGGGAACGGGATTCAATGTCATCCCGCTGCAAGTGCCCTGTTCCGGCACACAGGTAACCACCCACCTGACTGGTTTAGCCGTTGGTTCAGTATTGCTCGACGAAGACCCCGGCGAGTATTATAATGAAAACTCCACTTATGAAAAGCTTGCTCCCGATGCCAATGGTCTGCGCCACTACATCAATGGTGGAGCCCGTTCGGCCCGTGGTTTCCGCATGGGTTATGTGGCATTGATGGAAGACGGCACGCGACAGTATTTCTCGGAAGACAGCGTCTATTGTCAAGGTACCAAGAACGGAGTGACAGAAGACTACTCTTTCGTTGTTCCTGAAGGTGTGAGCCGTTTGTGGCTCGTCGTATCACCTGCATTGAAGAGCTATGTGAAGCACAGTTGGGATGATACGATAGACAAAGACGATATGTGGCCTTACAGTTTCAGTCTTGAGGGAACCGACATCGGTACGGGTGCCACAGTCTATGCCGCTCCCACTCTCGACGGCCGCGACATTTCCGACATCACCTTCACCTATGACGTGAGTTTCCCCCGCGATGCCCAATACCACACGGGTTGCACATTCTCTCTTACCGGCCGGGCAGCAGCAGCCTTGGGCACAGCTTTCCAGATAGATGCCTCGACCATCAGTTCGAAGATGCAGGCATGGGACATACGTGGTCCTCAGAATGGTAAAATGATTCTCTATGCAGCCTATCCAGACGGTACCCTATCGGAAACAGGCAGTACGGCCAACGGCTATGGCCATTGGTTCGACGCGCAGGGCTACGTGACGAACTACGAGAATGGTTATGTCTACTCGGAGTTTGCACCCTCCAGTCTCTCTTTCACTATCGGTCAGTATCCCGGGAAAAGCGCGGAAGGTTCACAATACACTATCCGCCAGACCTTGCGCTATCGTAAGAATGCGCGTTCGACGGCTGATGCCAATTTCATTTTCCACATCACTGTAGGAGGAACAACGGCGTCATCCACCCTTCAGTCGATAGACTACAACAACCCGTCAGGCATTCATGAGATGGAATCTGCCACTTCAAGTTCGCCCATCCATCACATCTACAACATACAAGGGCAACAGCAGCAAGTTCCCCAAAAGGGAATAAACATCATAGACGGCCATAAAGTACTCATTAAATAACGAGCCTATCATCATTTCATGAGAATTTGTATCGTCAGTACATTTTTCCTACTGGCCACCTCGGTGGTCCAGGCGCAGTCGGATGCCCCAAAGTGGAATGCTCCCCATGCAGCAAATCCATTTATTCCAGGTTACTTTGCCGACCCTACCATCCGCAAGTTTGGCGATATCTATTACCTCTATGCCACCACTGACGGTACCGACAACGGATATGGTCCAGCCCAAGTCTGGATGAGTTATGATTTCACCAACTGGCGCAATATGGTCATGAACTGGCCGACGACCGAGGTAGTGTGGGCCCCCGATGTCGTCAGCCAGCCCGATGGTTCCTATCGCTATTATTATTGTGAACCATGCAACATCATTGTCGGAGAAAGCACATCACCAGTCGGTCCATGGCGAAACATCTTGGGAAAAGACGACGCCGTGCTTGTGCCCGACCGTTATGTTCACAACGCCATCACCCTCGACCCCCAACTGTTCCGTGATGACAATGGCGAGGAGTACCTCTATTTCACTACATGGGGAATCTATGACGGTTTTGGCTGCGGTGTGGCAAAGCTCAATCCCCATTTTGTCTCTTCACCCACCACGCAGCAGACCTCGGACAGGCACGAAAACCATGATGGTGATGCCCGTCGATGGCGAGAAGAAGCCCCATTCCCCATTGCCGCAGACTCGTTCTTCGTTGAGAAGCGTCTCATTCCCAACACCGAGCTGAAAGACCTTTTTGAGGCGCCCTTTGTGTTCAAGCGCAATGGCATCTACTATTTTACCTACTCCTCCGGCTCCTGCCATGACCACACCTACCGGGTGCAATATGCCACCTCGACCGTTGGTCCGATGGGGCCGTTCGAGTATAAGGGTTGTATCCTACAAACCAATGCGGACAGAACCATTCATGGTCCAGGTCATCACAGTGTCCTGCAAGAAGGCGACCGTTTCTATATCGTCTATCATCGCCATAACAATCCCCACAGTGCACACGGCTTCAACCGCCAAATATGCATCGACGAGATGAAGTTTGACACCGATGGCAATATCCTTCCCGTCATCCCCACCCATGATGCCAAAAATGTATCCCTCATTGTTCCCCAGAAGTTCCGCAATCTTGCCTATGGCTGTCAGGTTACAGCATCAAGCTATTACGACGAGTGGTTTGAGCCACGATATGCTGTCGATGACAACAATGGTACCCTATGGAAGGCCTCAGGTACCAACTGGGGGCAAGGAGGCAGAGAGAGCAAGAAGGAATGGATACAGATAGACCTTGGCAAAGCTATCACATTCAATGAGGTATGGACACAATTTGAGTATGCCACTTTTTTCTATCAATATAAGATAGAGACCTCGCTTGACGGTCGTCGTTGGTCACTTTATGCCGACCGCACAGACAACACCATGCAAGGTTCACCGATGATAGACCGTAAGAGCGTAAAATCCCGTTATCTTCGGATTACCATCACCGACACCCAGAAGAACGGGCATATCCCAGCTATCTGGAATGTGAAGGTATGGCAAGAAGCCCCACCCCTGCCTCCTATTAAAACCGACACCGACAAGGGGTATCGCGGGATGCATCTTAAAGATGTCAGCATTTCCGAAAGGCAACATTCCCATCTCTCCACTATCATAGTAGACGCCCAAGAGATGGGAAGAGGCAAAACCGCACCACTCGACATCAAAGAGGTGAGCACTCCGACAGGTACGACTTTTGAGGCCAACACCCCCATCCGTCTGCGTGTGAAAGACGGCCGTTGGGCATTCTTCCTGAATGGTTCACAGTCATTGACCAGTACAACTCCCCTCTCCCGCCTTTACAGCTACAATTCCCCCTATACCATCAGTGTTTGGGCATTACAGACAGAAGAAAGTCCAATGGCAACAATCGTCTCGCTCAGCAGTTCCCATGCTGACTTTGGCACGACCGAGTTCCGTTTAGGCACCGACCCCCAGTCGGGGCTCATCAATCACAATGGAACCTATGAAAACAGTGGCCATACAGAGGCAGTGAAGTCAGCCGTAGGTCATTGGCACCATTGGGTGGTCACTTTCGATGGATGGATGGAACGCATCTACCTTGACGGTGAATTGCTGCATGAGCGCAACAACTTCATCATGGTTCGCCCGGAGGGCCATGTTGTCATTGGAGCCGACGGAAGGTCAGGCAACCCTTTCAGGGGTTATCTGAACCAAGTTCGCATCATGGCCCACTCAATGACAGCCGATGAGGTGAAAAAGCTCTACAATCATACGAAAGACAGCCGTGTGCCCTCGCTTGGTGACGATTTTGATGAAAGCGACCCCGACAGCCGATTCACCCTCACCCCCGACATGAAGCCCATCTACCAGCATCCTGAAGAGATGACACTCTCGGCATCAACAGGTGATTTCAACGCATCGCCCACGACCCAAGGCGGTCATATCTACAAGGAAGTGACGGGTGATTTTGTCGTGATGTGCCGTTTTGAAGATATGGAGGGTTATACCGACCATCATGTGAAAGCCTACAACGAAGTGGGTTTGCTCATCAAGGGCGCCAACGACACCTACTATCATCTTGGTGTATTCCCACTGTACAACTGTGGCAACATGCTTACCGTGCTCAGTCCACAGGGTCGCCCACAGCATCCCAATTACAAAGGCTACAATGCCGACCCAATTATGCAGTTTGAACGACGTGGTCATCTCCTGTTTGCCCGAACCAGCATTGATGGCGATACTTGGCGCAACATGCCAGGTTCACCTATTGAAATCGATGAGTCCACACTTGGCATCGGTGTTTATCAGACCACTTATACCGACACACCTTCCTGGGCAAAGCTCAGAGATTTCGTGATTTACCAGGCACCATAAGTGTATTTCATGGTATCTACAAGTATGTGAGGAGTTTTTTATGGCAAGGCAAAGACAGCGGGTGAGCCGATTGAGCTCACCCGCTGTTTGTTATGAAAGCAGGTATGGGCAGTTATGCCCATACCTCCATCAGAATTATTTCAGGACGACCTTCTTGCCGTTGATGATATAAACACCCTTATGAGTGGTATTCACCACGCGTCCCTGGAGGTCGTAGATGATGCCGTCAGCATTGCTGTCAGCAATTTCAGTGATACCGAGCATCTCATTATATTTAGCCAATGAGAGGAACTTAGCATAGAACACATACTGGTTGTTGTTCACCTCGAAGCAGAACTGTCCGTCTGCGCTGTAGTCATCAGCCACGGGGTCATTGGAAGCGATGGAGAGGATCACCTTATCGCCATCCTTTGCAATGGAGAAGTACATGTTTCCATATCCATCGTAATTTCCATCGGGATTGAAGCTGAGACCATCTTCACAATTCTTGCCTTCGCCATAGACACCATTCGCCATGCCACGCAGATAGTAATTGCTACTATTGAGCAGGTCGTCAACGCTCACCTCAAGAGCAGCAGCCGCTTTAGTAAGGTCAACCTCGATATCCATTCCGTCTTGAGTCACCGGCAGCAAGATGGTTTCAGAGCCCACCTCATTCTTCTGTTCAAGCGTCTCTACAAACGAGATGTTGATATTGACAGTGATCATCTTATCAGTTTCCTCGTTGACCAGGAACAGTTGTGTGGCAAACACATCACCTACAGCAGGCAGATTGGGTTTCTGACATCCACGGAACAAGCCGTCGGCATAGACGATACCCATGATAGAATTGGCATCACTCCATGTGGAGACACGTCCTTCCTTGTTGAGCCAGAATCCCGG
>CACXDY010000233.1 GCA_902766505.1 uncultured Prevotellaceae bacterium | reverse complement strand
TTGCTGCAGTTGGAAAAAGCCTCTTTACCTATCGTTTGGATGTTTTCGGGAATCAAGACATATTCCAAATTACGACAATAACTGAAGGTGTTGTTTTTGATAACACTAATTCCTGTTGGTATATGTATGGCGGCAAGGCTTCTACAGGAAGAAAAAGCATCGCCTCCCAAACTCTGCAGGTTATCGGGCAACGAGATGGAAACAAGACTGAAACAATCGTTAAAAGCCCCATACCCAATATCTGTCAACCCATTAGGTATGATCACGGATTTCATTTTCGAGCATTCACTGAAAGCATTTTTGCCAATCTCTGTCACACTTTGAGGGATGCTTATAGATTGCAGTTTGCTACAACCATGGAATGCAAACTTTCCAATGGTCTGCAGATTGGCTGGCAACTTGACAGATTCCAGGTTTTGTGCATGTTCGAATGCATAATTACCAATGGTGGTAAGCCCCGTGAAATATTGCAGTTCATCAAAGTATTGGATATCAGGGTCATAATCGATGGGGGCTTCTGTTGGGTCTTGTAAAGAATTGGCGGAGAAAACGCTTCCCAAATCTGTTACTGCGGCTGCTTCTTCCTTGGACAGCTCAAAATCACCGTCCTTGTCCCAAAAATAGACACAGACACCCTTGGTTTTCATGTCGGCAAATTCGATGATGTCGCGATAGGGTATGGACCCCTCCTCGATTTTCTTGAATTTTTCCCAATAGTTAGCCGATTGGTAACGTGATAAACTGCCTTGAGGCACATACAACGTAGTGTTGTAAGTATTAGAATGGAATGTTTTGGCTCCTATGTCTGCCGGATTATCCATTCTCGCTTCTATACAACCCAATTTCTCACACAGCGCAAAAGCCAGGTTTCCGATAGAAGTGATGGTGGAAGGCAGAATCAACGTTGTCAGATTGGGGCAATATCTGAAGGCTCCTTTTCCGATGGTTCTCAAACCTTCCGGAAGCTCTATCTTTATGAAATTACTACAATAATCGAAAGCATATTCCCCAATTTCAGTGACATGAGGTGGAATGCTGAAAGCCGGCAGGTCGTAGAAACCATAAAACGCATAGTCACCTATGATCTCTGTCTCCTCCGGTATGATGGTCGACAGACAACCCTTTACCAACTTATTAGTTGCCTTTTCCATTACTGCATTGCAGCCGTTGCGGGAGTCATAATAAGGATTGTTGACATCCACCTGGATGGAAGTCAGTTTCTCGCAAGATATGAAGGCGTTTGACGAGAGCGTTCTGACATTTTGCGGAATCGAGATTGCCGTCAGGGCAGTGCAACCACTAAATGCACTGTCACCAATTTCAATCAAACTTTTCGGGAAATCGACGGACTGCATATCGATACAAGCATAAAAAGCCCCGCGCCCGATGGACTTGACACCCTCTGGAATGGACATGGCAGCTATATCGTATAAACTTGCAAACGCACCATCACCTATTGCTGTAACACTGTTGGGGATGATGGTGCTTGTGGTGCCTTTCACCAGGGTGTTGGTGGCCGTTTCAATGAGGGCATGGCAGTTTCCCCGGCAGTCGTAATAGTTGTTGCCGGCCGCCACCTGAATGTCTTGCAGTTTGGTATAAGACAGTGCATGGCGTCCGATTTCCCTTACAGAGGCGGGAATGGTAATGTTTTGCAGTCCTGAATAATAGAATGCGTATTCTTCTATGGCTGAGGTATTCTGTGGAAGAGTTGTGGATCTTAGTCTTTGGCAATGATAGAATGCATATTTCTCTATTTTTTTCAATCCCGTGAAGTATTTCAACTCATCAAAGGAGGTGATGTCATAACTATTCCGGAATACTCCATTCAGACTGGTCACTGCGGCAGCCTCCTGTTGGCTCAGCTCTCCGTCACCATTGATGTCCCAGTTCTCCACACACAGCCTTTTTGCCACAGCGTCGGTGAAAGTAATGATGGTTCCCTCCGTAGGGGGTATGCCGACAGTAATCTTGGCTTGGTCATTGTGGATGACAAGAGTAAGCATTTTGTCGTAGTTGCCGTTCCAATGCCATTTGCCGGCACCGGCCGCCCTGCTGAGGGGCCTCAGTTGGTAAACACCCTTGTCGAGCGAGGCGTCGAGGTTGAGCGACACGCTGACTGACTTGCTGCCGTTTACCGCCAGATTGGAGATGCCGGCCAAATTGGCCACTATGGATTTCAGCTTATCATTTTTGTAGAGTCCTATCGCTTGCTCAAACGAATTCTGCGTGTCCGTGAGGTTGGCCACGGTCATGTCGAACGATACGGGGATGGAGGTCTTCGATGACAGTCCTTCTACCACGTCAGCGCTTTTCAATGTCATGCTTTGGGTGGTCAGACGTGGAAAACTCCCATTGGGTACGGCTCCGAGAACGGCTGCT
>CACXDY010000232.1 GCA_902766505.1 uncultured Prevotellaceae bacterium | reverse complement strand
GTCCTTTGCTGACGCCAGGCCCACGACGTGCAGGTTATGGTTCTGCTATAAGGATAAACTATCCAGCATTATTGGCATTGAATACCTCAACACATCGAAGGTCACCAGCATGGATCAAATGTTTAGCGGCTGTGAAAAACTTACCGAAATAGACCTGAGTCATTTCAACACTGACAATGTGACATCACAAAAAGGATTCTCCCAAATGTTCTATTGTTGCGAGAGCCTGACCAGCCTCGACCTGAGCAACTTCTGGTTCAGCAGCGATGTCTCCACCAAATACATCATCAATTCATGCTCCAGTCTGCAGACACTCACTGTCAACGAATCGGTCAACAATTGGAATTTGGAAGACGACTGCTACTCCGTGGGCACCGTCGAGAATCCCTGAACGCTGGTCCGCAGCTACGATTTCACGCTCGAAGGTGCCGAAGATCACGGCGCATACTTCATTTGGAGAAGTGGAACCTTCAAGAATCCGCCCACTGCCTATGCCGTGATCTCTACCGACCAGAAGACATTGACCTTCTATTGCGACAATGACATGGATAGCCGTGAGGGGGAGATATACACCCATCTTGATTATGAGATGCCGGAATGGATAGGTTACCCCGTAGAGGAAGTCGTTTTCGACCCGTCGTTTGCCAACGCCAGACCTACGAGTTGCAGCTCGTGGTTCAATGCGATGAGCGATGTCGTCACCATCACAGGACTTGAGTACCTCAACACGGAGAACGTGGAAAATTACGTGATGATGTTCTATAATTGCGGAAGTCTGACCAGCCTTGACCTGAGCCATTTCAACTTCAGCGGTCAAGAGACTTATGGTTTCATGAATTACTGTTCGAGCCTGCGCACACTCACCATCCCCGCCTCGGCGAACGACTTGAGTGATGACGCCTGCGATGGTGTGGGCACTCCGGACAATCCCTGCACGCTGGTTTATCCCGAAGGCATGACACTCGAAAGGACAGACTATGGGGATTATTTCGTCTGGAAGAATGGTTATTTCAAGGAGGCCATCCTGATGGGCGATGCCAATGGCGACGGCTCGGTGAGCGTTGCCGACGTGATGATGACGGTGGACTATGTATTGGGCTTAAATCCTGCCGGATTCCAATTCGCCAATGCCAATGTGGTCAGCGACAACTCCATCTCTGTGACCGACGTGATGGCCATCGTGGACATCGTGCTCGGCATTGCCACCAACAACGCTCCGGCACTGTCGCGCAACTCGGCAACCGACGGCATCGGACTGTCGGCCGACAGCAGCCGTGGTGTCTTCATCAAGAACGGCAAAAAGGTTGTTGTCAAATAAAAGTATGAGCTTATGAAAAAGCCATTGATTCTCTCGGCAGTTGCCATCGTCTTGCTGGCAATCACTGTCAGTCTTTGGATTTTATCCTTATTGGTCATCATCCCTGTGGTGAATTATTTCATCAACAAAAGGGAGAAAAATCCTATGGTGCAGGAAATCGCAGGAAAGCGTTATGCCACCGTCGAGGAAGTGGAACAGCAGTATGGCAAACCCGATGATGTCGTGGTGCTCGATGCGACGAGGGCCAACGAACTTGGTTCGCTCATCTTGTCCTATCCAGAACGCAGTCTGTTTATCATGGCCGGCCGTGAGGTGCCCATGAGCGACATCACCGGCATCTCACCCAAGAACATGGCCATCGTACCCTATACCGTCGATGAGTATGCCGTGGTCATCAACACGAAGAACCCTATCTATCCTGTCCTTCGTCTCCGGGTGGGCTACGACCTCGCCTATGCCCAAGAAGTAGCCTCTCAAATTTACGGCATACTCCAACAATTCCGTTCAGAAGTCACCTTCGGGAATCCGACTGAACAACAATAGGCGAAGATGACTAAAAGGTGGCAAACGACACCGACATAACTAACAACGAAGAAAAATCTTTATTCCACGGCATTCTCAGAAAAAAGGCTGAGAATGCCGTTTATAAATGCCTCCCGCTCATACTCGCAGAAAGAGCCACAGGTCATGATGTCGCCACTCTCATGGAAAGCGCGGGCACGGCAGGCTCCCCCACAGACATAGCGCAGGAAACAAGCGGAACAGCCCTCGATATTGTCGACTGTCATAGCAGCACATTGGCTGATGACGGGCGAGGCCTGCACCAACTCACTCAGTGGTTGCTCATGAACATTGCCTATGAGAAACGAGGGATAGTGCAACAGTTGGCATGGATAGACGTCCCCTGTCGGAGAAATACTCAGTTCGGCCCCCCCAATGGCACATTTATGCCGTTTGGCATAGCGCGACTCATCGAGAGTGGCCTCGCAATAACTGAGCGGATTGACCCCATGCGCCTTTTTCAACACTTCGTAGTATTCTCGCCCTGTAATGGTGAGGTTTTCTCCCCGTTTCGCACTACCTGCCGGAAACAGCGGTTGGAAAGTCAACCTCCGTCCATATTTTTCGGCCATGCGCTCTACGTCATCAAGGTTCTTGCGGTTGACAGTCATCGACAGTCCATAATCCATGCCATGTTGTTCCAGCAACTGTATAGCCTTTTCGGTCCGTTCAAAACTTCCTTTTCCGCGGTAAAAGTCATGCCGTTCAGCCGTACTGCCATCCATGCTGATACTCACGCGTGAAAAGATGCGGCAGATATCCTCAATGTTCTTTTCAGAGATAAGGGTGGCATTGGTCAGAAGGTCCACACCGCACCCTTTCTGGCGGATATACTCACCGATGGCGAGACAGTCGGGATGCAGCAAGGGTTCTCCTCCTGTCAGCGAGAAGAACACATCATCAGAGACAGTCAGGATATCGTCCACCAACCGCTGATAGTCAGACAGGCTGAGTTTGGCGTATGTCCCCTCGCGCCGGTCGGTGGCATAGCAATAGCGGCAATGCAGGTTGCACGACGAAGAGATGGAAAGTTGCACATGCGAGAGCCTTTGGCTGACATTTTTCACTGGTTCAGGTGGAACATCGATGAACAGGCCGCTCTGTTGAGCCAGGACGAAGAAGCGGCGCACTTCCTCCTCGTGCTCCGCTCCTTCGTTTTGTATATAAGCCTCCACGATATCGTCAATGGTGTTTTGACCGTCGCAGAGCGACAGCAGTAAAGCCCCATTGGCATTGGTCACCAACCACGACGGTACGCGGGCATTGAACAGCAGCACCTTGTCGTCACGGTCAATACGGGTGACACAGTCCGGCAGCCGCCATTTCTCCCTCATGACAAACGGGAGGTCATGTTCCTGCGCATTCATAGGCCGAACCGCATTTGCCACCGCCTCCAGCACAGTCGAAGGACGAGCCGCATTTGCCCTTTCCTCCACTACCCTCTCCGGCACAGGAATACGAACTTCCACACTTGCCGCCACCGCCAGCGCATTCGTAGGACGAGCCACACTTGCCTTTGCCCTCGCTGCCCTGACCAGTGCAGGAATAGGAACTTCCGCATTTGCCGCCACCGCCTGAGCAGTCGTACGAAGAGCCGCACTTGCCCCGGCCCTCGCTGCCCTGACCTGTGCAGGAATACGAGGAGCCGCATTTGCCGCCACCGCCGGAGCAGTCGTAGGAAGAGCCACACTTACCCCGGCCCTGGCTACCCTGGCCCGAACACGAGTAGGAACTTCCGCATTTGCCGCCACCGCCGGAGCATTCGTAAGAAGAGCCGCACTTACCCTTGCCCTGGCTGCCTTGACCGGTGCAGGAATACGAGGAGCCGCACTTGCCATCGCCTCCACTGCACGTATAGGAAGAGCTGCACTTGCCAGAGGCCACGGAGGCCGCTTTCACCAAGGATGCCTTACTGCCAAAAAACAGTCCTGCTCCCAAAGCCAGAGAAGACCCCAACAACCGTTTCAGAAAATCTCGTCTGTCACCATCCTGAGGTTCTTGAACATGTTTTTCTTCCATACTATCCCGTTTTTACTATTCATCTATTGGTTTGCTGCATTCACATTATTTGTCATTGTAGTGTCCTTCGAGAGCAATGACAAGGAGACCTGTTATTTTTTCCGCAGGCTCTCTGTCCGTTCTCTCACTGAACGGTAGAAGCGGTCGATGAAATCGATTTTCTCGCGGTTGGGCACCATGATGAGCGAGGCTCCGTTGGAGAACTGCATAGTGGTGGGCTTGTCCTTATCGAACGAAGGCCAGTAAGGCAGTCCCTTTCCGTTGGGGTTGCAAGTTTTGGCAAAGTTGACCCAATATTGCTGGATAATCTCCGCCACGGCCGCCTCAGCAGGATATTTGTCGGGCTGCGAGAGGAAAGCATTGTTGAGATAGAGGATATCATCAGCATGTGACACACCGCGCCGTTTCTTGTTGCCTGCCAGACTAAGGGTGGAGGGCTGTGCAAGGAAGGCAGCATAGGCAGGGCTCTTGCCTGTCTTTGCTTGCAGACTGACCCATGCGAACGACGGCCAGGCGAAGCCCATATCACGGAACGCATCGCCATTGCCGAAATAGGCTTCCTCAGCCGTATTGCCCGGATAGAGTTTCAGAGCCTCATCGGCAAACTCTCCAAAGATGCCTTTGGCAGCAGCCTGATAAGCCTCGGGCTTCATATCATAGGTAAACAGTGCTCCCTCGTCAGAATTGGTCATCACTATCACGGGCACATCATTATAGTCGCCCCGCTCATAGTTGCGGTAGAGGTCATCGGTGATGACATAACCGTCGACGCATGGCCAGAAACCGCCAAAGCCTACATTGTCGCCACAGAGTTCCAAGGCATCCATTTTGCGCATCTGTTTGAGCGACTTCTTCTTCAGGTGTTTCTGGAAGGCCAGTCCATGCTGTTCGGCTCCTTTCTGCGAAGCATTGGTCACCAACGACCGGTTGCCGTCTGTCCAGGGAGCAAACGAACCGCCACTCTGGCTGATGGCCGCGCGGAACAATCCCTTGGCCAAAGGAGAACCACACAGGATACTGCAACTGATAGCGCCTGCAGACTCACCAAAAATGGTCACCTTCGAGGGGTCGCCTCCGAAATTGGAGATATTGCGCTGCACCCACTGCAGGGCAAAAATCTGGTCGAGCAAACCATAGTTTCCCGAATGACCATTTTTCGACTCTTTTGTCAACTCGGGATGTGCCATGAAGCCCAATGCTCCTGTCCGGTATTCTACACTGACGATAACGACACCTCGACGGGCCAAACTTGTCCATAAATCGCCTCCATAATGTTCGGTCTGGAAGCCACCGCCATGAATCCACACCATCACCGGTAGACGGTCATTGACCGACTTGGCAGGGGTGGCGATGCCGAGATAGAGGCAATCCTCGCTCATTTTCGGATGTGAGCCGTCGCGTCTGGATGGTTGTGGAGGCCACGGACCAAACTCATCAGCCTTGAGCACACCCGTCCAGGGCTTGGCGGGTTGCGGTTCTTTCCATCTCAACTCGCCCACAGGAGGTGCTGCATAAGGTATAGCCTTAAACACAGCCAAGTCGTTACCATCGGGCACACCTTCCAGCTCACCAGTCTCGACCTGTGTGCGGAGCAACAGTTGTGCCTGAACCTGACACAGACCACCCATCACGAACAAAAGCGCAAACAAAAATATCTTTCTCATAGGTTTCAAATTAATTAGTAGATAAGGAAGATTTCAACTTACAAAGAAAACAAAAAAAAACCAAATCCTCACGATAATCATCAGATTTTACCAAAAACATCCGCCTTTTCTACGATAATTGCGAAAAATAGTGTAATTTCGCAGACAATAGATACATTTTAACCATACAGAATTTCCATACAACATGTCAACAGAATTACAATCCCCAAGCACCCCCATCCAACGGAAAAAAAGAAAATGGCCCAAGCGTCTGCTTTGGATATGTGTCATCCTTCTCCTTCTCTTTGGTGTGATGTTCTTCACCCGTCCGGAGAAAGCCAAGCATGAGGAGAAAATCCGAGAACTCGCCATAGATGTCGTCAACCAAAAGATGGAAGAAAAGAACGTCATCACGAAAAGCATCACCAAAATCTTCGGACCCTTTTTAGTCGACAAAGCCGTCGACCTCTTTTTCGAGGTTGACGACTACTACATCTTCAATTTGGGCCGCATCAAATTTCAGGACACCGACCAACCCATCACCATCGGTCTCTTCAACCATGCCTTCGCCCTCGCCAGCAAGGAAACCGTCATCAAGAAATTAGACGAAGCCGCCGCCGAGAAGGACCTGAAGATAGAAGAAGAGAAACTGATGAAAAAGGAACTGAAGAAGAAGCAGAAACAAGAGAAGAAAGAACTGAAGCAAAAACAGAAGCAAGAAAAGAAGGAACTGAAGGAAAAACTGAAAAAGGAGAAGAAAGAACTGAAGGAAAAGTTGAAAAAAGAAAAGAAAGAAAAAAGGGAACAGTTGAAGAAAGAAAGAGAAGAGAAACAATAAAGACGCAGCATCATGATACTTCAATGTCCTCAGTGCGGAGAGCCAATAGAGCCAGGAATTTTCCATAGGGCGGAACTGCTGTTGGGCCAGGAAGTGATGGAGAACATCGCCAGGAAACGCGTGATTCTTTTTGGTGTGGGCGGGGTAGGCTCCTGGTGTGCCGAATGCCTGGTGCGCAGTGGAATCCGGCAGTTGACCATCGTGGACTTCGACCGCGTATGCAATTCAAATATCAACCGGCAACTCATGGCGACCACCCAGACGGTAGGAGAAGTGAAAGTGGAGGTGCTCCGCGAACGTCTGCTCAGCATCAACCCCGATGCTGAAATCACCGCTGTCCAACAGGTCTTCACCGCCACGACCGCCGATAACTTTCAACTCGACAACTACGATTATATCATCGACGCCATCGACTCGCTGAAAGACAAGGCGCTACTCATCCTGATGGCCTGCCAGACCAAGGCGCGCTTCTTCTCATCGATGGGAGCCGCACTGAAAATGGACCCCACACGCATCCAAATCACAGAATTCTGGAAAGTGAAGGGCGACCCTCTGGCCCGTGCCCTGCGCAACCGTTTCAAGCGCGACAATACCTTCCCCAAGCGGAAATTCCAATGCGTCTTCTCGGATGAACTGCTGAAGAACAAAGACAATCAAGACCCAAGCGGGGCAAATGGCTCCTTAGCGCATATCACAGCCATTTTTGGCTTCATGCTGGCCTCGTTGGTCATCCGTGATGCCGCCCAAACACCAAGCACATGCAGTTGAACACACATAGTCTCCACCATACCTGCCGGCGGTTTCTGACCTTGACAGCAGCCGTTGTTCTCAGTGTGTTCCAAACGGTCGCGCAACAGCGTTTCAACATGCGGGCCATAGCCGACACCGGTCTGCCCCTCATTGTGGTGGAAACCATCGGCGGCGAGGAGCCCTCGTGCGATTATGTCTATGCTCCACCGGGTAGCATGGGAGCCTCCATCACCAACGTCACCAAAGTGCCAGGAAGGGTACAGATGATTGTAGACGGGGCTGTCGTCTTCGACAGCGGCGACTATGTGAAGGATGAGAGCGGCATGACCATCCGGATGCGCGGCAACTGGTCGGCATTTATGGACAAGCACCCGTTTAAAATCAAATTGGAAAAAAAGGGAGACATGCTCCGAAGAGGCGACCAACGGTTTGCGGACAAGAACTGGGTGCTGCTCTGCGATTATCCTTTTTCGCTGTGTCCGATGGTGGGCAACAAACTGGCCGAACTCTGCCGCGCCGAGTGGCAACCCCAAGGGCAGTATGTCAATTTGGTAATCAACGACGACTACCGTGGTATGTACTATCTGGTGGAAACGGTGAGGAGAAACAAGGACTGCCGCATGGATGTAGACAAGAATACGGGCTACATCACTGAGTTAGACCCCTATTGGTGGAATGAGCCACTGCATTTCACGACCTTGTTGACCACCGACTCCCCCTCCGTGCGTTATACCCTGAAATACCCTGACCCAGAGGATATCACAGAGGCACAACTCAACTGGATTAGAGAGAAGACCGACCACATGGAGCATTCTCTGCTCGACGGCACCTACCCGGGCACCATCGACGTGGAGTCGTGGGTTCGGTGGATTCTCGCCCACGACATCCTCGGCACCAAGGATGCAGAGGGCAGCAACCTCTATCTCACCCTTTACGACAACGCAGAAAACACCAAGTTCAAGTTGGGTCCATTATGGGATTTCGACACCATCTTCATGACTCCCGGAGAATGGTCGCGCCTGCATGGAAAAATGTTGTTTCCGTGGTATTGGGGCGATGCCAACGGTCTTTTCACCCACACCTATTATGCGGTGTTCGACCAGGTGAAGGACTGGATTTTCGATGAGATGATATCGTGGCTGAAGGCCTACGGAGTGTCTTCAGAGGCAAGGGCTATCGACCGTTCCATCCTATATGACGGCATGCGGTGGGACGATGGTTATATCTCCGTGGGACAACGGGTCAACGAGGCCATCCAATGGTTTCAGAACCGCAAGCAGTGGATGACCGAACAATGTGAGTTGGAGCGCAATGCCATCCGCCCCATTGTCCACCCCCTACCCTCCTCCGGGAAGACCTACGACCTGAACGGCCGACAGGTGGCACGCCCCCACACCAAAGGTATCTATCTCCAGCAAGGGCGCAAGGTGGTCGTCAAGCCTTGAACCTCATTGACTTGACAACACACAATAATGGAAAGGCATGGTGTGCTCCTGCTGATTCAGCACATAGCCGTAGGCGGCCGTCTCCTCTTGGATGACGATTGTGAGCGGTTCCAGAATCCTGCGGAATACCTGACACGCATTCAGCCGGCTGTCGATATCGGCCTGCTGCATGAAAAACACATACCGATTAAGCGGATACCTTCTCATGACCTCACTGATTTGCCGGGCCAACTCCTCGGCAAACATCGCCGACACGTTGGAGAAAAGATAGGACAGATTGAAGACTATCAGTGACGGCAGGTCGGAACAACCTTCCCAGAATGACGCATTGAGGTCACCAAACGAACTGTTCATCTGAACGAACAGCCGTCCGTCAAACATATCTTCCAGCATCTTTTGACCCAATTGCCGCATGGCTTCTGAGGTGTCCACCCCTGTATAGACCAGCAAGGGCACCGAATCGTGGAACAGTTCGGCGAAAGCCATGCCACTGGTGGCCGGCCCGCAACCGATGTCAATCATCTGCACACGACCGTCGAAAGAGGCTATCTGTTTAACCAACCATGGTTTGAAACTCGTGAACAGCGTCCTGCTGCTGCCATAATACTGCCGCAGAAGATAATATCCATAGACAAGCACCTGGCGTTCTGCCGACAGTTCCTTCCCATCCACCATCTGGAGCCGGCTGTTGAAACTTGCCCTTCCATAGCCAATAGCATTCAGGTTGGTGGCCATGTCGTAGCCGAAAATCCTGTCCGGCCACTCCTCGCCGGACCCTTCTCTGACAGGAAGGAGGATGTGGCGGTCGAAAGCCTCCCTGAATTTCTCCGTGACAGTGTAGGTGGCCTTGCTCAAATCCTGCTCCACCACGTCATAGGGCGGCACCTCAAAACGTCCGGCGACAAAATCATCACGCCTGACACGGAAGAAGCCATGACGGCTGCGGACATACTCGATGAGTTTGTAGAAGGTGAAGTTGTTGGACAACAACTCGGCATTGCCCACCAGAAGCAGATGCTCCTCGGCACGGGTCATGGCTACATTCAACTTGCGGTCGACAATGCTGCCATCGAAATCCTCGAAGACATGGCTGGTGAGAAAACTCAACTGAGAGTACTGTTGGATGGTGAAGCCGTAGATAATGTATTTGCGCTGCGACCCCTGGTAACGCTCCACGGTGTCGATGGTGATGTCATGCAGCAGCGGGATATCATAGCGGTCGATGGTCTTCCTGATGGTCGCTATCTGGTTTCGGTAAGGGACAATCACGCCGACAGTGCGGTTGACATCGAAGTGGTCAGCCTCAAGAGCGTAGATATGCACAACGATGGCAGCAATCATGTCGGCCTCTATGGGATTCACCTTATCGGAAGGCGTGTCCTTGGGCGCCTCGGCTGCAATGAAGGCGATGCGGCGGGTGCGCAGCAGGTCGGTAATACCGTCGGTTCCCTCGCCAATGAGGGGCAGACAGACATGCTGGTGAGGCCTCGGCACTTCCTGCAACTGATTGCGGTAGAAAGCATAGTTGGGGAACAAGGCGATATCATGGTGCATCCGTCCTTGTTTCCTGAGCATATAGGTGACTTGGGGATTTCCAGCATACTGGCGGAGCAACCGCTCAAAGAGCGACAGGCGGCAGTCGGTCAGATGGATGTTCTGGAGCAGGGCATCATCGACCCGCGAGACCACTTGGCTCTGCTGCACCACAGCAGGCAACTGTTTATGGTCGCCTATGAGTACAAACTTGCGGATGACCGGCACACCGCCCTTCTGGGCGCTCAGCAAGCCCATCAAATGAGGTTCGAGGATTTGTGAGGCTTCGTCGATAACGGCCAGGGAGAACTGTTTCAAATCAAACAGCACCATATGGTTGTTGAATGAGGAAGTTGTTCCCACCATTACCCTGTTGGACAACAGTGTGCGCCGGAACTCACCCAGAGAGCCGCACTGACGGGCTTTGGCATTCAGCATTTTGTCGCGGTAGGCTTCGGCACACCCCAATTCAGAACCTACCCGTATGAAATCGATGCCCTCTTCGACCAGTTTTCCACAAATCTCGTCGACAGCACGGTTGGTATACGACAGCAGCAAGACGGATGCTTCGGGGTCCGACAATTCCTCCTTGACGGTATAGAGCATGCCAAAGGAGGTCTTGCCCGTGCCTGGAGGGCCGATGATGAGAAACAAGTCACGAGCCTGTTTCACCCGAAGGGCCAATTCGTTGAAGTCGCTATAGTCGCCGTTCAACGTAATGGCCGGGTCGGTCTTTGGTTCCCTCTGCAAGAGAATCAGGTCGCGCCGCTCTTTGGGGGCGGTGAGAAAAGCCTGCATGCCACGGTAGAGCGCACTATAGGACGACTCGATAAAATCGTGCTCGATGGCCCACAACATGCCCTCCTGACGCACAAAGACACGGTTGTCGGACTGAACATTACGCAACGACAACCGGATGGTATCGGTGCCTATGGCCTCTATCGAGCATCTGTGCACCATGGTCTTTCGGGCATCGGGCTCCTGACCTTCAGCATAGGGATAGAGGATGACGACATCGCCAACCCGGAAGTTGGACATATCGTTGTCCTCGGTTTCAGAGAACCGCAGTTCCACCAGACTGATTCTACCTGTCGTCTGGCTGTTGGGCGACACGAGGGTGAGCCTGTCGTAGATATTGCCAGCCTGCCGTTTGTCCTCGACGGAGTCGAGCCATGTGGCGGCAAAGCCGGAATTCTCCCTTGTCTGGTTGCCCAATTTGGACATGACATGCTCGTTGGCGATAAACGTCAAGAAACGGAAATAATAGGCTTTCTCCAGTCCCGAGGCCTTTTTGATGTTGGAGAGGAAAGCGGTAATCTGAGGGCATTGATAGTCATTCCAAAGAGTGTTGACGACTTGTTTCTGGTTGAGTTTTTCCGGCGTCAAGTGCTCCAGAATCCTGTAACCATTGGGACGTGTTTGGTTGAGTTCCATCCACACCAGTTGGTTCCTTATTTTGAAGGCCTTGAAAATCAGTTCCGGAGCGAAACCGAGCCCCAACAGACTGTCATGGTATTTGGAATAGAGCAGGAAGGCATGGAGTTGCTTTCCGTTCCGCTCGTATATCTCACGGAAATTGTAGCGGATGAGTGCCATGTAGAGCAACAACTGTACATAATGCTCTTCTTGCTGGCGGGCCTTTCCCTGATAGTTTTGGGGGTATGCACCCTTGCCGGATTTTTGCTCCATCAGTACCTTGAAGTCCAACTGGAGGTAGTCCATACGTCCCTGCAGTCCCAACATCTCGGAAAAGAACGAGGGTTCCACGATACCATCCTTGGAATTGAAACTCCCCAGCATCGGCGGAAGGGATTCATGAACGGCACGGATGATGTTGTTTTTTTGCCGATTGCCTTCCTGGTGGAATTTGCCGCTATCCTTGAGTGTCAACAGGCTGACAGCATGATGGTGAAAGAAATCCTTAGCACTATCTGCATAGCCGTTGGCCAAGGGCACCTGATGAATGGTCTCATCGAGCAGTTGTCCTGCAAAGTTACCCAGCACGATGGCATCGGAGTTTGCCTGTGGCTCAAACTTCTTAATCAACTCCACATAGGGAGAGTCGGCATAGTTGGTGAAGCAGTGTGCCACCGTTGAGATATTGACCAAGAAGTCGGGTTCGTAGATAATCAGTTCGGGATAGATGATGCCATTGTCCTCACGTGGCCTTACCAGATTGAGTTGTGCGCCTTCCCTGAACAGAACCTTCAGATATGTCCAGGGGAAGTTGTAGTTCCGGTTGCCATGGGCATAACATACCTTACGCAACTCTCCGTCAGTGCTTTCTTCAGTCTGCACGTAGACAAATTCGTCATCCCACTGTTCGACAATGCCTCGCATACAGTCGCCGATGAGGGCTGGTGCGAACGAGGGCACTTTCTCTGTTGGGAACAAGTCAACCAACCGTTTAGGGATATCGGTCTGATAGACGAAAGCGATGAACTGGCAGAGGTTTTTCAAGTCGTAAAGGCAGAACCGCTGCAAGACTGTTGCCGGCAACTTTCCCCGGTTTCTCAGTCGCACGCGGGTGTCGTTGGTGCTCTTCACCAATCTGCGCGGTGCGTCATACTCTTTCAGCAGATAGTCGGTTTTGGCGAAATCGCCGCCGAAAGAGATAAGACTCTGATTGATTTTCTGGTTCAGGCATTTCCTAAACGTCTTGTTCATTGCCTGATAGACTTTCGGGTAGTCAGGGCGATAACGCAGGGCAGCCTCCAACTCATCAAAGAAGTTGGTGGCCGCCTCGGGGTCATACACCCCTCTTTCCAGGCTGTCTTGGTGAGAGTCGTATATCATCGGGAAGTAGCGGTGGCGATTTTCTTTAGGCCGTCCTCTATCACGATGCCACGGGTGTTCTTGTCGGATGGAGTGCCGTCGATGCGGTAGATGCGGGCAGAGGAAGACGGACTGACGGCCGTTCGGGGAATGTTGGTGAGCAAATCATCGTACCGGGCTATGCGTTCAGCCATGTGCTGCTCAAAATCGGCAAGAGGATAGAGCCCATCGCTGTTGGCTGTCAGTCCTTCAAATTGAAGGCTGCAGACCATCGGCGGGTTTTGCAATGACAGCAGCGGTAGATGTCGCAATTGGTCGGCACTCTGATAGCAGAGGTTCAGAGCCACATAATCAATACCATCCTGTCCATGCCATTTCTCAACGACAAGTTTGCTGCCGATGGGAGTCTTGGCCTCGACAGCACCGGGGAGCGTGTAGTCTTCTACCCCCAAAGCCGCCAACACGCTGCCGATATTGGAGTCGTGCCCACAGAGGAAGGAAAAGACTCTTCCCTCCTGCTGCAACTCAGAGAGGATTTCCTGCAACAGCGGGTGAGCCACATTGACTGCTACAAGCGGAGCGGTGAAGAGCACGTCGCCATACCAGTCTTTCACGGCAGAGATGCGTGCCCAGTCGTCGATTGTCAGTGTGTGGCCGAAGGCGGCCTTCGCATCATCCGTTTCCTCGTAGTATTGCAGCACGAGGGCATCGGACACGCTGGTGGCTGTTTTCAAGCCACCTGTCATGCTTGGTTCCTTGAACTGTTCCAACGCTATCTGCACGTCTCCAGTGTTGAAGGAGCACTGACCGCTGAGTTGACAGGCCGGACTGTCTTGGATGTCGATAACTGATTCTATCAGCGCCATTTCACCGGCCATCTTTTCACCGATACCTTCGAAGGTTCCACCTCCGACGAGGTCGACAATCTGTTTGAGGGCGCACTCACGATATTCATCGCTGATGACGGTCAGTTGGGGTGTAAATACCGGGTCCATTGTTCCCAGGCCGTAGTGGTGTTCGATGTCGACATTGGCCACGGGCAAGAAACCACTGCTGAAATACTGGGCAGTGGCAATGGTGCGCTGCATGGAGTTGGCATAGAAACGCATGGCACCTTCGGCCGGCTGTTCGTTTTCCGACATCAGTCCCTCGCTTACGAGCCATTTGCGGAAGAACTGTCCCATCATGGTTTCCAGCACCCCGCCACGTAGCGACAACTCGCTTGGCGCCGATGACCAGTCAAACCATTGGTGTGGTGTGATTCTTCCCAACAATGATTCTCCGGTAGACAAGGGAGAACGGATGTTGTGCCGGCTCAGCACGACAGTCTGAGTCAACGTATACTTTTCGTGAAAGTCATCCGTGCGCACAAGTTGTGCACCGGCAGTCAATATGTTGCCAGCGATGAGGATGGCTGTCAACAAGCAAAGTTTAGTTTGGGACATTCGTGTTGGTGTTGGTTTCAGTTTAATTCATCCTAAATTCCGCAGCACTTTAGTTTCATAATCTTTATAAGTTCTTGAGCAACAAAAAGTTGCCCAGGATTTTGTCATGTCATGTTTTCACTTATCTTAGTGTTGCATTTAAAAAAAGAAAAAAATCATTAATGACATGGTAAAGGTAAGCAAAAAAACTGAGAAAATAACCGCTTTTGGTGGAATATTTTTCGTTTTGGACAAATTTGACAGCATTCTCTCCTCTGTAATAGACTTCCATCTGGGACTTCGCAGTAAGCTGGTAGGCT
>CACXDY010000231.1 GCA_902766505.1 uncultured Prevotellaceae bacterium | reverse complement strand
TGTCATCGCATCGGGAGATGACCGTGCAACACCCATCCTCGGCTATTCCGACAAGGGCAGCATGCGGACAGACAGCCTGCCCGACAATGTGCGCTACTGGCTCGACTCCTACAAGGCACAAATCAAAGCCCTGAAAAAAGCCGGGACAGCAACCTCGAGCCCCAGGCGTGAACAAAGCAATGTGGTGGAGCCGCTGCTGACTTCAAAATGGAACCAATACTATCCATACAACAAAACCTGCCCTCTCAACTCCGAGGGCAGAAGATGCATAACAGGGTGCGGAGCCACCGCCATGGCCCAAGTGATGTATTACCACCGGCGACACGCCACACGGCGGGTAATGGAGGACATTCCTGGATATACTACCACATGGAACGATTCCGTTACAGTGAAAACTGTGTCCAAAGGATCCTTCATCGACTTTGACAATATGTTGGATGAATACGAAGACAATTATACAGAAGAGCAGGCTTTGGCAGTGGCCAACCTGATGCTCTACTGTGGAACTTCTGTAGAAATGAGTTATGGTGCGTATGGGTCATATGGAGGAAATTGTGACGAAATGGCCTCTGCCATCATCAAGTATTTTGATTACGACGATGAGACAAGGGCAGAAAGTCGAGATAATTACTCCGATGCCCAATGGGAAAGCATGATATATGAAGAATTGGCCAAAGGCAATCCTGTCTTTTATACAGGTATAAGAGATGAAAGCGGACATGCCTTTGTCGTCGACGGCTACGACGCCTACGGTTACGTCCACGTCAACTGGGGATGGGGAGGTGAATACGACGGCTATTTCCTGCTTTCCTCTACAGAAAATGATTATGACGTATTAGATGGATATTGTTATTACCAAGAGGCCCTTTTCGGAGCCGTACCCAATGGGAGTTTTCCGCGTCTGACCACCCAAAGTGTTACATTGAAAAGCGCTGATGTGGTGGAAGGGCTGTCATCGCGGACCTCCATCCCCGTGTCGTTCGACATGACCGTGGCCAACCTTACTGACACGCAAAAATCGTTCGAACAAGCGATAGGGCTCTACAAGAATGGGGAGCAGAAAGCCATCGTGGCCAATCTGGCCGGCATCTCCAACCTGGCAGTAAACGGCAGCAAACAGGTCAATGTGTCGCTCAACCTCGATGCCACGCTCGACAAGGGTGTTTACCAGTTGAGACCCGTGAGCAGATCGACCAGTGCCGACAAATGGCGCTGGAACGGTAACTACGACCAGATGCTCACCCTTGTCATCCGCAATGACCAAGCCAAGATTACTGTCGGCATACCCCCTACGGAGGGAACTATCATCCCCTTTGCTGATGCTGTGGTAAAAAGGCTGTGTGTGGAGAACTGGGACATCAATGGCGACGGGGAGCTGACCCAGCAGGAGGCCGCCATGGTGACCAGTCTGAATGGAGTATTCCGGAGTAATACAGCCATCACTTCCTTTGATGAATTGAAATACTTCACAGGATTGGGGAAAATAGAGAAAAGTGTATTCAGTTTATGTGATTTTCTGAAATCTATCACTCTTCCTCAGAATTTGGTGTCGATAGAAGAAAATGCATTCTATTTATCAGGACTTCAAAGCATCACCATCCCTGCCTCTGTAAGGGAAATCGGGCACAATGCGCTGTGCTGCAGCAAACTGCAAGACATACAGGTGGAAACCGGCAACAGATATTACGACACGCGGGGAAATTGCCACGCTCTCATAGAAACGGCCACCAACACCCTGATGAGAGGCACCACGAGCACCGTCATCCCCAACAGTGTCACGGCAATAGGCGATGATGCATTTTCAAATTGTCACGACATCACATCCATGCCCATTCCAGAAGGTGTCAAGTCCATCGGAAGTAAGGCATTCTATTATTGTGATAAACTGCAATCCATCACCATACCTAAAAGTGTGACAACAATTGGCGTCAGTGCATTTAATACATGCAGAGCCCTGAGGCAAATCTCGATTCCGAAAAATGTCAGGATGATTTCGGAGAGAGCCTTCGTCTATTGCGATAGCCTGACTTCCATCCAGGTGGATGCCAACAACCCTTATTATGACTCGCGCAACGGCTGCAACGCAGTGATGGAAAAGGCAACCAACAAGTTGATTTTTGGATGCCATACGACCGTCATACCTGAGGAAACTGAAATCATAGGTGACTATGCGTTTGAAGGTTGCGACCACCTGCCAGCAGTCATTATTCCGCCCCATGTCACAGAAATCGGGAAACGTGCCTTTGCAGGTTGTGAAGATTTTACGAGAACCGAGTTTCCGGAAGGCCTAAGAGCCATCGGGGAAGGAGCCTTCAGTTCTTGTTCTAATCTGACAACGTTGATTCTACCTTCCACCATCACATCAATCGGGAAAAATGCTTTTGACAACTGTGACGACTTGGCCCGTGTAGAAGTGAGGATGGAAAATCCCGTAGACATCGAAAAGTACACCTTCATTCGTTATAATAATAACTCGACGTTGTATGTGCCCCAAGGCAGTGCATCACGCTACCAGTCGGCGAATTATTGGAAAGAATTCACGAAGATAGTGGAAGGGTCCATCCCCTATCGCGACCTCATCGACTTTGCCGACTTGAAAACCAGGCGTATTTGCATTAGAAATTGGGATAAGGATGGTGATAATGAGTTGACCAAGGAAGAGGCGGCCGCGGTAACAGACTTGGGAAACATTTTCACCGCACGTAATATAGATATTCCAGAAGGGGTTCCTTACGACTATGAAAACGATATTCAATATTTTGATGAGCTGCATTATTTCACGGGGCTTACCGCTATTGGAAATAATGCCTTTGAATATTCAACGAATCTGAAATCCCTGAAATTGCCCCCAAATTTGGAAGAAATAGGAAACTATGCCTTCCATGGATGCAAAAGTCTCCAGTCTTTGAACATTCCCCAAAATGTGACAAGAATTGGCACCTATGCATTCTGTGAATGCCCGAGCCTAAAATCCCTGATTGTCCCCAATGGGGTAACGAAGATTGAGGATGGCGCTTTTGAAGAATGCTCCAACCTTGTTTCTGTTTCATTGCCTGATAACCTGCAGAGTTTAGGGACCTCTGCCTTTTGGGGCTGTAAAAGCCTTGCTTCCATACATATACCAATGGGAATTAGTGTTATCAACAGGTTCACTTTTTATAACTGTCAGAACCTGGAATATGTCTTGATTCCCAAGAACGTCAAGACGATAGGCAACTATGCTTTTGACCACTGCAGCAAGCTGAAATCCGTATCCATCCCCTCACAGGTGGAGAGAATCAATTCTTATTCATTTAATAAATGCGACAACCTGACTGCCGTGGAGGTGAAACGCACAGAGCCGCTGGCTATCAACAACAACACCTTCACCAACTATACGGGAGCTACGCTCTATGTTCCCAAGGGAAGCCGCAGTGCCTACATGGCTGCCGACAACTGGAAACTCTTCGGAAACATCGTGGAGCTGACAGGCATCAGGGGAGATGTCAACAATGACGGGAACGTGACCGTTACAGACGTCGGCATGCTGGTCGATGCCATCCTCGGCCTTTCCCAGGGTATCCCGCTGACTCCGGCCGACATGAATGAGGACGGGTTGATAACCGTGGTCGATGTCATGAGCATTGTGAATCAGATTCTCACACAATAATTATTCGTTATTTCACTGCTTGGAGATACTCTTATCATATTTATCATATACCGACCTCAACACAACCGACAAAAACTGAATAAAGACTGACGAACTATGAAGAAAACGGCAATTATCATCTATCTGGCAACGATGATGATGTCACAATGGGCATCGGCCAGCCCCATCGGCAGTGCGCAAGCCCTGAAAAATGCGCAGGCCTTCCTGCAGAAGAAGGGTATCCATGCCACACAGGGAGGAATGAAAAGGGCCCCCATGGTCAATGACACAGGAGAGGAAGCACCCTTTTACGTCTTCAATCTCGGAAACAACCGGGGATTTGTCATCGCATCGGGAGATGACCGTACAGCGCCCATCCTTGGCTATTCCGACAAGGGCAGCATGCGGACAGACAGCCTGCCCGACAACGTACGCTGCTGGCTCGACTTCTACAAGGCACAAATCAAAGCTCTGAAAAATGCCGGGACAGCAACTGCGAGTCCCCGGCGTGCGCCAAGCAAGGTGGTGGTGCCGATGCTGACTTCAAAATGGGACCAAGGCCACCCATACTGTAACAGGTGCCCTCGAAGCCCCTACGGAGTAAGATGCTTAACAGGGTGCGGAGCCACCGCCATGGCCCAGATAATGTATTACCACCGCCAGCACGCCACCCGACAGGTGATGGCCGACATTCCCAGGTACACCGCCACCTTAAACGATTCGGTCACCGTGGAGGCTGTTCCCAAGGGTTCCGTCATCGACTATGACAACATGTTGGATGAATACGAAGACAACAACTATACAGAAGAGCAGGCTTTGGCAGTGGCCGACCTAATGTTCTACTGTGGAGCTTCTGTAGGAATGTGTTATGGAGTATACTCTTCAAATGGAGGAGCTGCCAATGAGGTAGCTTCTGCCCTCATCAAGTATTTTGATTTCGATGATGAGACAATGGCTAAAAGTCGCAATGACTATACCGATGCCCAATGGGAAAGCATGGTGTATGGGGAATTAGCCAAGGGCAACCCTGTCTATTACGTAGGTGCGTCAATGACGAGCGGTCATGCCTTTGTTGTCGATGGCTGTGATGCCGACGGTTACGTCCACGTCAACTGGGGATGGGGAGGTGAAAACGACGGTTATTTCCTGCTTACCTCTTTTGATGTTAATAATGCAGATTTCGTATTGGGCGGGTATCCTTATTCCCATAAGGCGGTTTTCGGAGCCGCACCCAATGGGAGCTTTCCACGTCTGACCACCCAAAGCATGACATTGAAAAGCGCTGACGTGGTAGAGGGGCTTTCATCAAGGACCTCCATTCCCGTATCG
>CACXDY010000230.1 GCA_902766505.1 uncultured Prevotellaceae bacterium | reverse complement strand
TTTGTAATTGTCTATGCTTTGTTGGCTTATCCGCTGGCCGGAGCATATGGTTTGGCGGCCTTACTTCTGATGGCCGTCATTTCCTGGCGCTTGTCTGACATGCCGGGCTGGCAGAGACTTACCGTGACGTTGATGGCCATTGTCGCTGTCTTGCTTGTTCCTCAGTTGTTTTCTTCGTGGGTATATTATCAGATAGCCCGGGAATATATCTATGTAGCTGCCTTGCCATCATTCATTCAAGGGGATTGCCATTATAACTATTATTTGCCGTATCTGCTGATTCTCCTGTTCTTGGTTACAGCTGCTTTCTGTTATCGGCAACGCCCTTGGAATCCTGAAGTGCGACGTTTTTGGGGGTGGCTGTCGGCTCATGTGGTTTTGCTCGTAACCTTAGGCTATGGCTTGAGTGTGGGATGGTATCGGGACAGCAATTTCCACAAGGAGTTGACGATGCAACGGGCCATTGAGGATCTGGATTGGGATAAAGTGGTCGGGGAAGCACGCCAACAGGTGGACGAACCTACCCGTGCTATCATCATGATGCGCAATCTGGCGCTGTGGCGCTTGGAGCGTCAAGGAGATGAGATGTATCATTTCCGACCTGGCAGCAAACAGTTTAATACTCCAGTGATGGTTCGAACGACGCAAGTGGCCGGGCGTACAGTGTATTTCAATTATGGACAGTTGAATTTCTGCTACAGATGGTGTCTGGAGGATGGCGTTGAATATGGTTGGAAGGCTGAATACCTCAAGTTCCTGACTCGTTGCTCCTTGCTTAATGGTGAGTTCAATGTTGCCCGTAAATATATCAATTTGCTGAAAAAAACCTTGTCGCATAAAAAATGGGCCGTTAATCAGGAACGTTTCCTCAATCACCCGGAGTTGTTGACCAAGGACCAGGGGTACGGACCGATTGTCAGAATGGTGACTTATCAGGATATGCTGAATAGTGACAACAATGTCGTCGAACAATTCTTGATGCATCAATTGCTGGCCATGGACTCCGACGATCCGCTCGTTCAGGAACAGTCGCTCATCGCCGCCTTATGGATGAAGGATATTGGGATGTTCTGGCCAAGGTTCTTCAAGTATTGTTCACTCCATCAGGGAAAGCATATTCCCACCCATTACCAGGAAGCCGCATATCTCTACGGACATCTGGAATCTCAGGTGGATATCAGCCACATGCCATTCGACCAGGGCGTTGTCAATACTTATGAGAACTTTATGGCGAGAGCTCAACAATACAGCCATCTTTCAGAAGAGATGATGGCTCAGCAGATGTATCCCGAATTTGGACATACTTTCTTCTTCGAGTATTATCTCAACCGCAATCAACAGCTTTATTAATCCTCAGATACGTTTACGATGGTTTCAGTGTTTAGAAAATACAACCGGCAATCTCTGATTTTGTTCGCAGCGTGCATTGTCTTGTTCATGGCGGCTGGTTGCAATCATGTGTCTCTACCACAGTCCTATACGAAAGTGGACGTATATCCACACATCTATCCTGATTATGTCAATGTCACCGTGCCTGTCAATATCGCGCCTCTTTGCTTCGAGATGGACGATGCTTGCGAAGAGATGGTGGCTCGGATGTACTGCGGAGAACAGGAAATCCTTTGTGGCGGCGGGAGTGTTCAGCCTGATGCGGAGGAATGGAGCAGTTTGTTGAGCGGAGCAGCGGGGAAAGACGTGACCGTCGAGGTGTTCGCCCGAGAAAAGGGGGAGTGGAAAGGCTTCAAACCTTTCGTCATCTCCGTTTCCGCCGACAGCATCGACCCGTATATCTCCTATCGCCTCATCTCTCCTTCTTATGTGGGGTATGAGGACCTGACCATTAACCAACGCTGTCTTGAAAACTTCGAGGAAAATGTCATCTATGACAATATGTTGTGTTCCACTGCAAATGATGGACAGTGCATCAATTGCCACCATTATCAGAATTACAATCCTGAACGTATGCAGTTCCATGCACGACAGAATCTTGGAGGAACCGTCATTTCCTATGATGGAAATATCACCAAACGGAATTTGCGCAACGACTCTATCTTGTCGGCGGGTGTCTATCCTGCATGGCATCCTTGGCTGGACCTGATTGTGTATTCTACTAATCTGACAGGACAAGTATTCCATACAAGAGACCTTAACAAAATCGAGGTCTTCGACTCAGGGAGTGATTTGATTGCATATGACATCAAACGCAACGAAATCACCAATATTCAAAATGAGGACGACCAGTTGGAGGTCTTCCCGGCTTGGACACCCGATGGAAAGACATTATATTATTGTAGCGCACATATCGTCTACAACGACAGCACCGATAGAGCCCTACAGACCATTCATCAAGCTAAACAACTGAAATATTGTCTTTACAAAAAGTCGTTTGACCTTGATACCTGGCAGTTCGGACCACCTCAGATGGTGTTCAACGCCGATTCTATCGATAAGAGTGCTACCTTGCCAAGAATATCTCCTGATGGACGCTTCTTGATGTTCACCTTGGGAAATTATGGCTGTTTCCATATCTGGCACCGTGATGCTGACCTGTGGCTGATGGATTTACAGTCGGGGGTGGCTCAACCACTGAAGACGGTCAATTCCGACAATACCGAAAGTTATCATTCATGGTCCAGCAATGGTCGTTGGTTGGTGTTCAGTTCAAGAAGGGATGACGGCGGATTTACCCGTCCTTTCATCGCTCATATCGATAGTGAGGGGAAAGCCACAAAACCGTTCGAACTTCCACAGCAAGACCCTGACCGTCATCGTCAGATGTTGTGGTCTTACAATATTCCCGAATTCATGAAAGGGCCGGTAAAAACCTCTCCTCAGACTTTTGCTAAAGTCCTCCGTTCGGAGAGCATGCAACCAGCTAAATATGTTGGTCGACTGTCTAAGTGAACCAACATTGTAAAGATTGGCGGAATGCTGAAATGATGTCAAAATACTGTTGAAAGAAAAAAAGAATGATTTTTAACCCAACATAGAATCATGAGAGGATTGCGTTACATGATAATCGTGCCGGTTTTGTTGTTGATGACCTCTGTCGTTATTGGAGTTAACAACTATCAGAAAACTAAGGAAAAGATGAGCCGGGACCTTACCTCTGCATTGAGGCAATTGGTCTTGGATGAGCAAAGCCAGCAGTTGCTGCTCGATAGCTTGCACTCCCTTCCAAAGGATATGGTGCTGACATTAAATGAAGTTGTAAGTCGTTTCAACAGCCAATTGTCCTTTCCGTCTCTCAAAGACACCTCGCATGTTTCCATCTGTCTCTTGCGGCAGGATGAACAAAATCCGTTCAGAGAGAAAGCCTTTGTCTGTAGTGACACCTTGTTGTGGCTTTCTCCTTATTATAAAAATGGGGATGCTGTCATTGCTGTCAAGGCGTACGCCAACCCTTCTCTTTGTTCGGTATTGGGGCATTCTGACCAGAGGCTTCCTCTTACTGGTCTCCTCCTTTGCCTTCTTCTATTCTTAGGCATGGTATGGAAATCGAAAAAATGGGGAGACAACATCAATATGACCATGATTTCCAATCTTTCATCAATAAAAGAAATCCACCTCACTCCGATGCAGGAACAACTGATGGATATGTTTGCCAACTCTCCTGACCATACCCTCAGCAAAGAGACTATCTGCTCGGTGCTTTGGCCCAAAAAAGAACAACCGGAAAACACTCTCTATACTTTCATCTGCCGTCTGAAAGGGACTCTCAAAGAACAATCAGACATGGACATCATCAACAAACGAGGAAAAGTATACCAACTGGTAAGAAAAACTGAAACGACTGATTGTCAGGTGGATAAATCTCTGTAAGATAATTGTAAGGAAGATGTAAGGTGGTTTCTTACATCTCTAACCGCAGGTTGTGCTACTTTTGCAGCAAACCTTATATGCGGTATGATTCAACCAAAGACTTTTTCAAAAATCAACATGGTGACGGGATGGCTGACTTTCGCCATCGCAGCCATTACCTATTGTCTTACGACAGAGCCATCGGCCAGTCTATGGGATTGTCCTGAGTTTATCGCCAGTGGATACAAATTGGAAATCGGACATCCACCAGGGGCTCCTTTCTTTATGCTCACTGCCAACCTGTTCGCACAATTGGCAAGCGACCCCTCTGATGTGGCATGGATGATTAACATCATGTCTGCCTTGCTCAGTGCAGGGTGCATTCTCTTTTTGTTTTGGACAATCACTCATCTTACCCGATGCCTCGTTTGTAATTGTGGTTCCCTGAGCCTCTCACAAGTCTTACTTATCGAGGGGAGCGGATTGACAGGAGCATTGGCTTACACTTTTAGCGATACGTTCTGGTTCTCCGCTGTCGAGAGTGAGGTGTATGCTTTCTCCAGCTTCCTCACAGCGTTGGTGTTCTGGCTCATCCTGAAATGGGAGGATGAGGCCGGTGACCCCCAGAGTGACCGATGGATTGTCCTTATCGCCTATATAGTCGGACTCTCCATTGGTGTTCATCTGCTCAATCTGCTGTGTGTTCCTGCTATGGCATTGGTCGTTTATTTCAAGAAAACAGAACAAGTGACTTGGTGGGGCATGCTGAAAGCACTAACAGCGGGTGCTGCAGTGCTGCTCGGTATACTCTATGGTGTTGTTCCTGGGGTTATAAAGTTGGGCGGATGGGCCGAACTGCTGTTCGTCAATCTCCTTGGACTTCCTTTTCACTCGGGGCTCATCACATCTTTCTTCTTGTTATTTCTGGTTATTGTCTTCTGCATAAGCCGAACCCGTAAGAGAGTCCTCCAGACGGGACTTCTAAGCCTTTTGATGCTGTTAGTCGGTTTCAGCTGCTATGCAGTCATTATCATACGCTCGTCTGCTCATCCACCCATGGACGAGAATTCACCCGACAACGTGTTTGGTTTGGGGAGTTATCTGAGTCGTGACCAATATGGCGACTCACCATTGCTCTATGGTCCTGCCTATTGCAGCGAACTGGATTACGAGCCGCGTGGGGAATACTATGTGGCAAAACAGGAAGAGGGTAAACCTGTCTATCGACTCTCGACCGATAGCACAGGACACAAATATTCCACTATTACCCACCGCATCAAATATGTTTACAAGGACAAGATGTGGTTCCCGCGTATGGCCTCACCGCAGCATAAACAGGCCTACGAGGAGTGGATGGGTGGTGTGGAAAAAAGAGGAAATTTGCCCACAACACGGGAGAATCTCAGGTTTTTCTTAACCTATCAGGTGAATTTCATGTATTGGCGCTATTTCCTTTGGAACTTTGTGGGCCGGGAGAATAATATCAAAAGCTTGGGGGAAGTGGAGCACGGCAATTGGATTACGGGCATACGGTCCTTGGACGACTGGCTGCTCGACTGCGACACGTCAAAACTCCCATCCGACCTACGTACAAACAAAGGGAGAAACGTTTACTTTGGTCTTCCGCTGTTGCTCGGATTACTCGGATTATGGTGGCAATACCGTCAAGGACGAAAAGGCAGGCATCAGTGCATGGTGGTTGGGCTGCTCTTCCTGATGACAGGGCTGGCTATTGTCGTCTATCTCAATCAGCCGCCTCAGCCTCCCCGGGAACGGGATTATGTCTATGCCGGTTCTTTTTACGCTTTTGCAATATGGATAGGTATGGGGATTTTCGCCTTGGCAACCTTGTTGAAACGGATGTTCAAGAGAAAAATGGTTGCTGTTGTTGCCGCATCTGCCATGAGTCTGATGGTCCCCATCCAGATGGTGAGCCAGACATGGGATGACCATGACCGCTCAGGACGTTATGCTTGCAGGGATTTCGGACTGAACTACCTGGAAACTATGCCACAAGAGGGGTATCCCATCATTCTCACCAACGGCGACAACGACACCTTCCCGTTGTGGTATAACCATGAGGTGGAGGGAAAACGAACGGATACTCGGGATTGCAACTTGTCGTATGTGAACACCGACTGGTATATCGACCAGATGAAACGACCGGCTTATGACTCGCCGGCTCTTCCTTTTTACTGGAAACCTAAAGATTATCAGGAAGGAACGAACGAACTGGTGGAAGTGAGGCCTGAACTCAAAGAGCAGGTGCTTGAACTGTATAAGGCACAACCCGATGAAGCGCGGGAGGCTTTTGGAGAACACCCCTTCGAATTGTCCAACGTCATTCAGAATTGGGTGCTCAGCGATAAAACGGAAAGACACTGCGTACCTACCGACACCGTGACGGTCACCTCTTGCGGTAAGCAGATGAACATCTCATTGAAAGGCATCCGGTATCTGCAGAAAAATGACTTGTTTGTGCTGGAGATGCTCTCTCATGGTGACTGGAAACGGCCGATATATGCCTCTATCAGTTTGGGCGATAGTGAGATACCTTATTTGCGTGACCATTATCTGCTCGAGGGAATGGCCTACCGTATCGTGCCCGAATCCGATGGGCCGAAGGCCGACGTGCAACGGATGTATGACAATGTGATGCACCATTTCAAATATGGAGGTCTGCACCTGAAGGGCATCTATGTGGATGAGGATGTCATGCACATGGCGCGAACTCATCAGTATGTAATGAGTATCCTCATTGACAGTCTTCTCGACCAAGGCGACAAACTACGGGCGCTGGCTGTGGCCGAGAAATGGGAGAAGGAATTACCAGCCTATAACATTCCATATACCGAACCTGCCACATCATTGGCGCGGTGTTACTATGAGAATCAGATGGCTGAAAAGGGAGACGCTATCCTTTCCGACTTGCTCAGTAGGAGCAACGAATGGCTGTCGTGGATTGAAACGGTGGGAACAAAACGACAACAGGCTTCTCTTTTTACCGCCCTCGTATGGCTGAAAACCATGCAGAAATCATTGGGCACAGCCTATCAATATGAGCGGGAGTATCTTATAAGTAAATATCACCAAATTTTTGAAAGACATGCCAACCAATTCCAAAAAAACTGAATCTCAAACCACATTTTGCCGTACCAACTATGTCATTTTCCTCTTAGCCTGTGTGACCATCATCATGGGGTTGGTTCTCATGGCTGGAGAAGGTAGCACGGAAAATAAATTTCAGGAAGATATCTTCTCCTTCCGCCGGATAGTCCTCGCCCCGATGGTGTGTCTCTTCGGATATCTTGCCATCATCGTTGGTATCGTTTGGAAATCTAAAAAAACACGTTAAAGACAAAGAGACAAAACTTTCATGAAGAAAAGTCTGAAAATAGTTTCAGAATTTCACCCTCGGCCCCTTTTTTCCTAAGGTCGCCGAGGGTTTTCCGTGCGGATTATTGTTTCTTTGCTTCTTTTTTAGTTTACCTTTTCCTTTCTCATTCGTGTATAGTCCAGAAGATGACATGCAAGACGACTTTCAACATATAGCAATAGCCATCCGCCCAAGGCTCATATCCCTGTGTCGGAGTTTCTTCGACCGACAGGAATTGGCCTACGACGCCGAGGATGCTGTTCAGGAAACCTTAATGCGTTTATGGCAGATGCGCAACAGGTTGGCCGAGTATCAATCTCCCGAGGCTTTGGCTGTTAGGATTGCGAAAAACGTTTGCATTGACATACTGAAACAGGCTGGTACACAACACGACTCTTTGGACAACATGGTCTGCTCTATAGCCAGTACCCAATCCGATTACATGGCCATCGCTCATGATACAGAGAGAATACTTAGTCATGCCATGGCCAAGTTACCGGCTACTGGGCGAAGAATGCTCATCATGCGGGGCGAGGGCATGACAATGAAAGAAATCGCTGCTGTCTGTAATGCTACACCCACAAGTGTCAAGTCTATGATCTGTGCTGCCAGAAAACAACTGATGACAACTTTAAACATAAGGAGGAAAAGGAAATGACTGATTTGAACGACAAGATGAAACGGATGGAATTCGTCCAACGTTATCTGAATGCCGAGACAACTGTCCAAGAGGAGCTACTCCTCCTTGACTATTATTCGCATACAAAGGAAGAACTGACTCTTGAAGAGGAGAACGTGAGGCTTCTCCTGATGACCACCAATGTTCATCCCCGTCAAACCGAACTCTCCAAACAGAAAGAGGATGAGTTTGACCAACTGATGCGACCCTCCTTCCTGCATGATAAGAAAACAGTTAACCATCGCCAGTGGCTATACCCATTCATCGGTGCCGCAGCAGCCAGTCTACTGATGTTGCTGACGTTCCATCAATATAAAACCGAGAAGATGGAGCAGACTGTTGTGGCACAACGAGCCGTAACAGAGCAGAAACCACAACCGCACTCTTCTTTT
>CACXDY010000229.1 GCA_902766505.1 uncultured Prevotellaceae bacterium | reverse complement strand
ACCATTCATCATAGGCTTGCTCCGGAAAAGACGCGGAGCGGCGCTCTATATGAGAATAACCTGTCCGATTCTGAAGAATAAGCTAAAAAAACAATCCTGTAAAAACTTTTTAAAGATGAGAAAGACACTATCCATTCTGGCTGTTCTGGCTTTGCCGCTGCTCGTGGCAGCCGGCCCCATCGACAAGGAGAGGGCACGGCAGATAGCCAGTGAGTTTATCACCGATGTCAGCACACGCAATGCCTCTGTGATGCACAGGGCTCCGGTGAGCCATCAGCTGACGTACAAGGACGCTGGGTACGACCATCTCTACACGTTCTCCGACGACAAGAACGGGGGCTTCGTGGTGGTGGCCGGCGACGACCGCATAGCACAGCCGGTGCTGGCATACAGCGAGACCGACCATGTGAATATGTATGCCCTGCCCGCCGTCACCCAGATCATGTTGCAGAGCTACGAGGAGCAGCTGGCGAGCCTGCCGCCCGACTACGCGCCTGCCGCTGCCCCTGAGGCATCGCAGCGCGAGCTCATCTACCCGCTCCTCACCTCGATGTGGCACCAATACCTGCCCTTCCGCTACAATACGCCATACGATGAGAATGCAGGCTACAACACGCCCGTGGGGTGTGTGGCACTGGTGCTCTCGCAGTTGATGTACTATTGGAAATACCCTTCGGGCACCACAAAGACGATACCCGCCTACACCACTGATTCGGGATACGACATGCCAGCCCTGCCGCCAACCACCTTCGACTACTCGAAGATGCACGACAATTATGAGTATGTCTACAGCAGGGAAGAGGTCAACCCCAGTGACCCGGCAGTGGCCGAAGTGACCAAACTGATGATGTATACGGGATGTGCCCTGAAAATGAACTATGCCACGGGAGGCTCGGCGGCTGTCTTCGACACCGACGCCATCGCGGAGTATTTCAAATTCGACAAGGGAGCCCGTCGGCTGATGGCCGGCAACTACCCACATGCCATCTGGGAAGAGATGGTCTACAATGAGCTGAAGGCCGGACGCCCTGTGCCTTATTCGGCAGGCGCCATAGGCAACGACAACCACCAGTTCATTATCGACGGATATGATGGCAAGGGCTTGTTCCATGCCAACATCGGGGAAATCGGGCGAGGTAGCGATAACCAATACTATCGCCTCGGGGTGATAGACCAGTGCAGGGAACAGGTCACCTTGGTGGAATTCAGTGGATACAACGTGTATCAGGCCGGCATCTTCGGATTCCAGCCCGACCAGGGCAACGACCCCGTGCCGGTGGTGAGCGTCGACTATGGCGACTATGCCCTCTCGAAGACCTCCTTCACCCGCACCTCGGCGGCAGTCGATTTCACGGGTGTCAAGCTGAAGGGCACCATGAAGCGGCACGACAGCAACGGTCTCAAAATGGACTATGGCTGGGGCCTATATCAGGACGGAGTGCTGAAGCAGGTGCTCTATTCTTCCACGACATCGAAAACCTCCATAGCGCTCACTACAAGTTTCAACATGGGCAAGAACCTGCCCCTTGGCACCTATCAGTTCTTCCCCATCTTCCGTAACCATGGCGCAGAGGAGTGGGAGACCTACCTGGAATATGAGTATACCACCGAGGACGGCACGCCCATGCGCCATTTCACCGCCACCATCGGGGAGAAGAGCCTGAAGATAGGGGTGTCGTCGACAGAGCCCAACATCACTATCGACAAGGTGGAGTATTTTAAGGCCATCGAGGGAGAGCGACTGATCGCAAGGGCTTTTCTCACCAATGGCGGTACGAACTACGAGAACCTGCTCTTCTTCTGGATCGACGGCAAGATGCGAACGGGTGTGGGTGCATACGTCGACCCGGGAATGTCGGACTATGTCGACTTCTACACAGCAGCTCCCTCAAAGGGAACGCACGACGTGAAAATCACTACCGACTACGATGGGAACGACATTGTGTTCACGGGAAAATTGAAAGTCACCGCAGTGCCTCAATACAAGTTGGAGACCAGTTACACGGAAAGTGGAATAACATATGAGAACGGCAGGGGACGTATCCACGGCCGCTTGGATGTTGTCTGCAAAATCAAGAACGTGGGGACGACCACATACAGCAATGTGATACAAGGCTGGTGCGGAGTATATCTGAAGGGAGAAGATGGGAGTCTTGTCGGGGATGAGAACTTGGGGTATAGCAGATGGTGTTGGCAAAAAGTATGGTGCGTGAACCTGGCGCCTGGTGAAAGCATTGAGATACCATTTTCGATAGGAAAAGAGGTATTCAGGCCCAATGACTATTTTTATTGCGTTAGTGTAGATTACTATGATAATAATCAAAGATCCGAAAGAATTTACAGTACTCCTTATAGCATTTATGTGGATGAATCAGGACTCCTTGGCGATGTCAACAACGATGGTCTGATCAATATGAACGATGTCACTGCGATAATTAACTACATCCTCGGAAAGAACCCCGGCAACTTCTCTTCAGCCAATGCCGAATTGAATGGTGACGGCTATATCAATATGCAGGATGTCACCGCAATCATCAACATCATCCTCGGTAGGTGAAATACCGGCCATGCCATAGCATGGAGGTGTGTCAAAATGGGTTGAAACTAACTGTAGATTGCCGAGGGTGTGTCAAAATTCGCATTTTGACACACCCTCAACCTTTTCAATGCATCTTTATCGGATTGCAAATCCTAATATTCGCTGTGTCGGGATTGCAAATCCCGACGAACCTTTTCCATGCGCCTTTATCGGATT
>CACXDY010000228.1 GCA_902766505.1 uncultured Prevotellaceae bacterium | reverse complement strand
GCTCCAGTTCCGTGTATTCAAGTCGGTCGTAGAGCGTGTCCTCATCTGCTATCGGTATGGCATTGTCTATCTCCTTGTGCTGGTGTGCAGTGCGCCATCTGTCTATACACAAGTGTCGGGCTGTGATGGTCGCTGAGGCTTTCATATGGGCAGCATTGGAGAACTGCTCGTGCAGGCTCCATAGCCGAAGCATCACGTCTTGCGCAATGTCTTCTGCGTCAAACTCGGAGTATCCGAATTTCTCTGCTACCGACACGGCCCTTGTCCGCGTCTCATTGGCCATATTTTTGAAATCTTCTTGTGTCATTACACTTCTATAACGAACAAATTATCACAATTTGAACAAGAAATCGCGATTTTTTTTGATTTTTCTTCATTTTCCTTTCTTTCAGGGGTGTTTTTTTGTCAAAACGAGAACGAAGCGCAATAAATGAAAAACCGCAGGCGATGTCATATTTCTAAAGCCACCTCAAAAAAATACGAATTCCAAGAAACGGGAAGTTATCCAGCCTATAACAGCCATGAGGGTTAAGTTAAATAACTGGCTTTTCCGTCGTTTTTTAGAAAAATGTAGTACTTTTGCACGCTAATTACCAATAGTTGCATTCACTTTAATTGATTTGACTTGAACTGAAGTACATGGAGGCTATTAAAAACTTCTTTCGATGAATGATTTGACAAATAAAAAAATGAGACAGAAATTATTATGGATGCTGTTTGTCATCCTCACAAGTGGATTCGTACTGACATCATGTAGCGACAATGATGAAAATGAGCGGGAATCAAACAACGATTATGCTGTTGAGGCACAGTTGACGCAGATGAGTCTGCGCGAAAAGGTGGGGCAGATGTTCTATGTGCGCCCCGAGGTGTTGGATACCACTATCCATTATGGCCACACTGGCGGAATAGGTGTCACTACTGCAGACCTTGCAAATATCAAACTTCAGAAAGTGAATGCCACCATGCTGGCCGTGAACGAGAAATATCCGGTGGGCGGCATTATCCTCTACGCTCACAATATAGAAAACGAGGCGCAGTTGTCGGTTTTCATACCCCAAATCCGTGCCCTAAAAGGTTCGCCTTTGCTCTGTGTCGACGAGGAGGGTGGCCGTGTGGCACGCATTGGTAACAATCCCAATTTCGACGTCGAGAAATTTGAGTCTATGGATTCTATCGGCAAGACCGGCAACCCCGCCAATGCCTATTACTGCGGTAAAACTATCGGCACCTATTTAAGAAAATTCGGCTTCGACATCGACTTTGCCCCGGTCGCAGATGTGAACACCAACCCAGAGAATATCGTCATCGGCAAGCGGGCATTCAGCGATGACCCCGCTGTGGCTGCCCCTATGGTTACCAACTACTTACAGGGGTTGAAGGATGCTGGCATCACGGGATGTGTCAAGCACTTCCCAGGTCATGGCGACACCAAGGCCGATACACACTACGGCTATGCTCAGAGTATGAAGACGTGGGATGAGATGATGAATTGCGAGATGATTACTTTCAGGGCAGGCATAGAGTGGGGATGCCAGTTGATTATGACGGCTCATATCGCTACGCCCAACGTGACAGGAACAGATTTGCCCGCCACCATGTCTTCGCTCATCTTACAGGACAAGTTGCGCGGTGTGATGGGCTATAAGAACATCATTATCACCGATGCTATGGAGATGGGGGCTATCACACAGCAGTACACAAGTGCCGAGGCCGCTGTGGGCTGTATATTGGCAGGTGCAGACATCGTTCTTGGTCCACAGAACTTCATCGAAGCCTTCGAAGCCGTGGTTAAGGCAGTGGAGAACGGTACAATCACCGAGGAACGTATCAACCAAAGTGTCCGCCGCATACTGAAGCTCAAAATCGAAAAGGGGTATAAGTAGCACAGAATGACTATCAGCCCACATGGCTCCTCCGTCAGGAAGAAGACAAGGTAGGGGGTGACCCCGATATTGATAGAATGCAGTCTGAGAAGGCTGCATTTTTTTTGAATGATTGTTTGAGATATGTGATTGATATGTTTTTTTTACCTTTAGCATTTTCAGGCTTTGATGGATGGTGAGATAAAAATCTGACAAAAAATAGCGAAAACCTTCTGCTTTTTGATGAATAGTTAGTATCTTTGTCAAATAGTATGCTTAGAATACTGAAAAAACACAAAATAAAAGTCAGCCAATTAAAACACAAAGTGCCATGAAAAGAATATGGATGATATGTATGTTGACATTTCTGGTAGGAGTATCCTTTGCTCAGAAAGCGAACCCGTCGGGCTCGAACAACAAAACCACACAAAATTCAGTCAAGTCAAAAAAAGAAGGACAGGACAATCCGAAAACAACTGCGCCCAAGCAGAATACCCCAAAGGAGAGTACCACAACGGTTGAGCCCAAACCTACAGCCAATGCCTCCTCCTGTCCTGACAATCATCACCCCCATTTGATAGATCTGGGATTGCCAAGCGGCACGAAATGGGCATGTTGCAACGTGGGTGCCTCGACCCCCGAAGGTTATGGTGACTATTACTCATGGGGAGAAACCTCAACAAGGTCAAACTACAGTTGGAAGACCTATAACCATTGTAAGGGTTCTGCCAACACTTGTACGAAACTGGGTTCAGACATTACCGGTACGAATTATGACGTGGCCCGCAAGAAATGGGGCGGCAGTTGGAAGATGCCCACCATAAAACAATTCTTGGAGTTAAGCAAAAGATGCCGGCATACCCTCGTCACGGTGAATGGTGTGAATGGCCGTAAATTCACCGGCCCCAATGGCAAAAGCATCTTCCTTCCGTTTGCCGGCAGCAAATTCGGTACAGAATCCGGCAATGTCGGCAATAATGGCTATTATTGGTCGAGCAATTCCAATCTCAGAAATGTGGGGGAGGCGTATTATCTTTTCGTCACGACCAGCGGCTATGCCGGCAGAAGTTATTATTACCGGTATTACGGGCATTCCATTCGCCCGGTTCAACGTCCGGCCATCAATAAAAAGAAATAAGAACAAACTATTTTATAGAACACCATGAATTATATCATTATCAACTCAAGGGACCAGGTGCTGAGACTTGAGTTATCCAAAATCGTCTATTGTGAGGCCGATGGCAACTACTCCAAGATTGTGATGAGCAACAAACTGAAGTCTGTCGTGACTTTGGGACTGTCGAACTTGGAAAAAGCCATTGCCGAGCAACTGAAAGAAGAGGCTGCCATTTTTATGAGGGTAGGAAAGCGTTTTATCATCAACCGGAAATATATCTATGAGGTGAATATCGCCAAACAGCACCTTGTGTTGTCGGATTTCGGCCACTTCGCCTTCCAGTTGCCGGTCTCTAAAGCGGCGCTGAAACAAGTCAAGGAATTACTTATCAACTTAAAAGAATAATCATTATGGAGATCATCATTGGACGCGAAGCGGCCAGTTCGAAACTGAATATCATCGTTGAGGATAAGCCCAACGCCATGGGCGATGCCAACAGTGTCCCGCACAGTGTCAGCCGCCAGCACTGCTCGCTCATCATCGATGAGGAGGGAGCGATGAGAATCAAGAATCTGAATCCTCAGAATGTAACCTATGTCAATGGTATGGCCGTGGTGGAAAAGTCTGTCACCCGTGAGGACCGTGTGGAGTTGGGTGCCGACCGTTATCCGCTTGACTGGAAGATGGTAGACAAGGCCATTCCCAAAATTGTCGATGTGAGGAAGTTGAAAGAGGTGTGGGAAGAGTATAACAAAAGCACGAAGGCTATTACTCAGAGCACCCAGCGTTTCCAGGTTATCAGGAGTATTGTCCCGGTATTCACCATGAGTGCCGTCTTGATAGGCTATCTGTCGGGAGGCCGTGGTGGTGCGTTCTATCTGATTTATCTGCTTGTTATCGGCCTCACCCTGTTCTTTTCTTTCAAGGCATGGAGGGATATCGCCAAGAATGATGCCCGCAAAGAGCAGGTGAAAGACACGTTTACCCGTGACTATTGCTGTCCCGGATGTGGCTATTTCTTCGGTTTCACCGATTTCCGCATCCTCTCCAAAAACATGGATAAATGTCCCAAATGCAAGGCAAAACTGTTGAAATGACATTTCATCATTCCAAAAATGCATTTCATCACGAAAACCTCACATGAAATGGAAAACGGAAGAAAATAATTGGAATCCGCTGAAAACGAGGTTAACTTTGCATCGTAAACATTAACAAACCCAATAAACTTTTATATTATGGATATCAACGAGAACACCATCTCTTTCAACGAGAATGAGAACAAGAACAAGGAAGTGAAGAACGCAGTAAGCAACGACAAACTGTGGAAGAAAGTAACCTTCGGAACCGCATCAGGTATCCTTCTTGGAGCAGGCGCCATCTTCGCCGTCAACAGAATCGGTCAGGACGATGCTCCAGAGGTAGCAGAAAAGTTGGCTGCCGCTCCCCAGAATGCCCAGGAGGAAGTTGCCCAGGAGGAAGTTGCCGAGGAGGCAGCAGAGGCTACCGAGACAGCCGCTGTCGAGAGTGATGCCACCATCTACGATCAAGCTCCCGTGGCAGAGGTCAGCGACAAACTCTCCTTCGACGATGCATTTGCACAGGCTCGTGCAGAAGTGGGTCCCGGCGGTGTGTTCGCCTGGCACAAGGGAATCTACGGTACATATTATACCGATGAGTGGGATGCCATGAGCGATGACCAGAAAGCAGAGTTCGTACAGTCTGTGAATCCCGAGGTGAGAGCCAATCTGGTGGATACCGACAATATCAGCGAGGAAAATCCCGACATCATCATCGCCGATGACAACAACGAGGAAGTTGCCGAGGACAATGAAGAGGTAGCTGAGGACAATGAGGAAGTAGCCGAGGACACCGAAGAAGTGGCTGAGGAGACCGAGGAAGTAGCCGAGGACAACGAGGAAGTGGCCGAGGAGACCGAAGAAGAGGCTGCTGGCGAAGAAGTCGCTGAGGGCGAGAATACAACATTCGAGGATGAAGTCGGCGAGTTGGAAGATGTCCATATCGTAGGCCGTACAGAACTGGAAGGTCACGAGGCATTATCCCTCGACATGGATGGTGACGACAAGTCAGACGTGGTAGTTATTGATGCCGATGATTCCGGAAATGTCTCAGCCGATGATATGCTCGCTTTCTCCGATGGTTCTATCATGACAGTAGAGGAGTATATGAACTCAGACTACGAGCCCGGTGCCAACGGAACAGACGAATCCGTCGTGGTTGTAGACGAGGTGGAGACTGAAGAGAATGTGGTGGATACCCCAGTTGAAGGCGACCTCACAGAGGAGGCTTTGGGAGATGACTCCATGGATATGGCCTCTATGGAAGACCCGGATGATCCCGATTCAGAACTCAACGAATTCATTGATGCAGTAGATGATATCACCACCGTATAATCGGTTACAAGAATAATAAACTCAAAGATGTCGGATTTTTAGATTGTTAACTTATAAGACCATGATGATGAATAACAGGATATTTAGACTCGCGCTTTGCACCCTCCTCCTCGCAGGAGGGGCGCAAGCCGTGTCAGCACAATCGCTCAAGCAGATAGGCAAAGCCCTGAACAAAGGCGTAGAGGCATTGGATAAGGCCAATAAAGGTCTGGAAAAAGCAACGAAGAACAACAAGGAGAAAGCCAAGAGCCAGCAAAAGAAGGAAACGACTGTCAAAAAAGAGAAGGAGTACGACGTAGATGAATACAGTGAAGAGGATGACTATGAGGCTCAACAAAGAAAAGAGAAAGAAAAGCATCTCAAGGGTCATATCAGCAATATGTACAATTTGTTGTTGGAAAAAGACCGTACTCATTCTCATGAAGATGTGTTGGCGAAGAATTTTGCAAATTTCAAGAAAACATCGGCAACCAAGGAAATCATCGTCGACCATCTCTCTTCTATACTACTTGGTTATTTCCATGATGGACGGGCTTTCATACGTATCAGATCCAATGGCGTTATCTGCATTGATACCAAGGGAAATATAGTCAAGAAATGGGGTGCCGATGAACTCGTGAGTGTCGTGAGTCTGTCCGCAGAGGATTACAATTATCCCAAATTTGACAGTGGCAGGGTTATCCTTTTGGAATATGAGAAGAAATACAACTCGTTGGGCACTGCTGTCATTTATGATAAGAACTTCAAGGAGATTAAACGTATTCCCCAGGTGTCTTATGCCTCTCAATTTCAGGATGGAGTAGCTATCATTAACCAAAAGAAGGATAGAATAACCCAGAATGTCTACATCGACATCAATGGCAACGAAGTGTTTCCCAAAGTATCAGCATATGCCAATCAAAAGGGAAAACTGATGACAGGCTGGTCGAACCGTCCTACCTGTGATGGCCTTGCAGCCTTTGGCATACCAGATGGTCTTATTGACAATGCGATTTGGGGATTCAGGGATGATAAGGGCAATGTTATCGTAGAGCCCAAATACATACGTGTGCAAGATTTCTCCAATGGTCTGGCTGCTGTGCAGACTGTCGTCGACGGAGTCAAAAAATGGGGCTTCATCAACCGGCAGGGAAAAATGGTCATTGCTCCCAAATACACCATCGAGCCTTCTCAGTTTGATGTTTGTGGTCTGGCAATGGTCACTAACAAGAATGGACTCAAGTCGTTTATTGACAAGACGGGTAAGACTGTCAGCGATACTTACCGTGATATCACTCCTTTCTGTAATGGTCGTGCAATATACAGAGAATTTCAAGACCCAAATGTGGAAAAGGGTGGAACATGGGCTACACATGGTGACAATGAATTCACTTATCTCATAGACAGCCATTTCAACATCATAGCAACGCTTGGAGAGAGCATAGGTATTCGCTTTTCATCAGATAATGGAATGGATTTTTACAAAAAAGGCTTCAATTACCTGGACTATTACAAATTCGAACGCTATGCAAATTATGATAATGATTCATTCTTTATCAATGGACAGATATATCTCAGGCTTCCTCAATCAGAATCACGGTCAGGATTGTTGTCAGAAAATGGAGACATTCTCATAGGTGGATTGACTGGCTTTTTCTCTGACGGACTTGCACCTGTCAATCATTCTACCGGGTTTGATCGGAATAAATTTTATGCAGGCTATGTGAACCAAAAGGGGGAATGGGTCATACAGTTCAAGGAAAACGATTTTTAAGATATGGAGAAAAAACTGATCAAATGCCCCTCTTGCGGGGTGGTGCTTGAGGTGAAGAATTCGCAGGACGAGGCGATGAAGATTATCAAATGCCCGAAATGCAGCACTCCACTGAGAGTGAGATTCAAAAAGCAAGAGATGCCGGCCATGGATGCGGAAACACATCTGGCAGCCAGGGGAGATTCAGCAAAGACACAACTCGCAGATGGCAAGCCTTCCACAGGGAGGGCTGCCATCCTCTGCGAGGGGAAGTCCTACCCCTTGCATGAGGGGCTCAATATCGTATGCCGCAAGGCCGGCACATCGACTGCCGATGTGCAGATAGACGTTGGCGACCGTTATATGAGCCGTCAGAATGCGGCGGTCACTGTCAGGCAGGTAGGCGGCAAATATGTTGTCAGCATTGCCAGCCTGAAGAATCCGAATCCCATCCTCATCGGTTCGGAAAAGTTGCTGGACGGCGATGAGGTGATTTTGTCCGACGGCGACGAGTTCATCATGGGAACGACTACATTGAAACTGATTTATACTTGAAACACATTTATCGTAATGGACATCAGACTATATACACCACAATCCATCCATGAGATGGGCAAGCGTCAGAATCAGGAGGATTCGTTGTTTCCTGCAATAGGCAGCGCGACGTCCTCCGACCGTGTCTTTGTTCTTTGTGACGGTATGGGAGGCTATGAGCGTGGCGAGGTGGCAAGCCAGACGGTATGTGCCTCCATCTCCGGTTATATGAAGAATCACTGGCCAAAGAATGGTGTGGTGGACGACCAACTTGTGCGAAGTGCCGTCAATGCCGCCTATCATGACTTGGACGGAAAAGGTGTTGAGGGTGAGAATATGGGAACCACCCTTACCCTGTTGGTGTTTCATGCTGGTGGCTGTACTGCCGCACACATAGGCGACAGCCGCATCTATCATTTCCGTCCGTCGGAGCGTCGCATGCTCTACCGCAGCCGTGACCATTCGTTGGTTTTCGACCTGTATATGGCCGGTGAAATTTCCTACAGTGAGATGAAGACCTCACCCAAGAAGAACATCATCACGAAGGCCATGCAGCCGGGCGAGGACAACCGCTACAGTCCCGACATCGTGCACATAGGCGATGTTCGTCCCGGCGATTATTTCTATCTCTGCAGTGACGGTATGCTCGAACGGATGGAGGACGACCAGATTCTCCAGATTTTGTGTGAGAACAGAAATGATGTGGAGAAATGCCGTCGGCTTGTTGCCGAGACAGAAGGCAACAGCGACAACCGCTCAGCCCACCTCATTCACGTCCAAAATGTGAGCCGGCAGGAGGGAGAACTTATTCCAGATGATGAGGCTACATCTCGCTATAATGTGCTGAACAGCCATCCCAAGACCGTAGATGCCATAGAGATAGCCCAAGAGGAGGTGACACAGGAGAGTGCAGCCGCACCGGTTAAGTCGCCCCAACCCTTCCTGATGGGAAAACGGTGGCTTTGGTTGGCCGTTGCCGTCCTGGTGCTTGTCGTCATTTTGGCGCTTCTCCTATAAAAAACTGTTTTGCTTCTATTGCAGTTGACACATGATGTTGGATTAAAAGATACGGCTATGAAAAAACTCCTATTGCTTGTTTTGGCGGTGTTCACATGCCATCACACCTTTGCACAATTGGAAAAAACCTCGGATTACCCCACGGGATACGTGACAGGCTTCTATTCCACCATTGCTCCCTTCAAGGACATCGATGGTGTGCTCTACTCAGTCTACAAATACGACCCGTCGGGACGTGTCATAGATGACTACTGGACACTGGTGAAGTATCCCGCCAGCCGCACGGCCGAGACCTTCACCGTGGACCCCCGTTGCCAGCGTATCGCCAAAGGGGCATTTGAGGGCGCCAGGTTTCTGAAGACCATCATTATCCCCAACAGCGTCTCCTATATCGGCGAAGATGCTTTCAACGGTTGCTCGTCATTGGAGAATATCTATTACGGCACCGGTCATTCCGGTGTGAATGAGACAGAAAGCGATGCCGGCCCCGGCGATGGTGGTGATGTCAGGGAGGTGGCGCGGTACAATCTTCAGGGCATCCGTTGTACCCCTGCGGACAAAGGGGTGCAAATCGTGGTCTATTCAGATTATTCGACAAAAACCGTGATAGTGGAGTAGTCATCATTCAAAAGTCGTATTTCGTATAAAAAACGCATTATTTGATATTTAAAATAGGCGATTTATTTCCATTTTACAATCTGAATGATTATCTTTGTCCTCGAAATAATAAAACAAATATTTCCAAAGGAAGGATTGAAGGTTTAGCAGACATCATACAGTGATTGGTTAACTTTTTTCGACATGATAAAAAACATTATATATCCATTATTGTTCGGGTTCGTCCTGATGGTGGGAATGCAGCCGGTTCATGCCCAAAAGTTGAACATGGATAAGGAGCAGGCCGACCAGTTCGTCTATGACTGCCTGAATAATCATATAGATTCATTGTATGAGTTGAGTGAACTGAAGGTCATTCCCTCAAAACTCACGAAAACTGCGGAGCGGTCGGTCTTCATTCTCCCAGGAGGATATTATCAGATAAAGACCTTGCGCTCAGACTGTTATGTGAAAAAGAGCCGTGGCGACTATCAGGCGATATGCGACAAGCGCTACCCGATGGAGACTTTCAACAACCAACTGCTTAATTTGGCTGAGAATGGGCATCTGATGCAGTTGAAACATCATCAGTATGGCCAGAAACTGCCCATGGTGAGGACATCGCTGAAGAGCATTTTCGCCCTGTTCCTGCCCACCATGAAACCCTATGTCAGTGTGACGAGTGTCAAGGAAGATGAGATGGAGGCCATCTTGGTCTTCCATCATCCCAAACTTGACTTCATCCACATGCTTACCCTGAAGACATCCATCAGCGGCTTGCTCAAGAAAGGGAATGTGATTTACGGAGACTTATATACCAACATACCACAAGACAACTTAAAATCAATCTTAGACAAATAACAATGAAAGCAAGAACCATTTCTTTACTGATACTCACATGGGCTTTTTTCCTGACGGCAAAAGGCAATCCCACATTCCGTATTGTCGACGGAATACCCGAAGGTGCCACCAAGACGGCCATTGAGCAGAATGTAAATGATTTGATATCCTTTATCAATCAAAACGCTGATTCCAAGAAGAAGAAATTGGACATGAGTGCGGTGTCGTATATTTCCCCCAGGGTGAAAGAGACCGTGGAGCATATGTGGCAGTCGAGCATGATGAAATTTCCCGATGCCGACATCGCCGTATCCTGTCTGAAGGTTGTCACGGGCGGTTTTCAGGTGAGGGGTATTCCACTGGATATCCTCAACGCCGACGAGGACCAGGAGCGCCAGGAACTGACCATCGACTTCACCAATGGCGGTCAGATCAGCAATGTCGCCATCGCCATTGAGATGCACCGCTACCAGGCCATTATGAGCAAGAAGACCTCGGATGTGGACTATGCCCGCAAGCAGGCCATTGTCAATTTCGTGGAGGATTTCCGGACGGCCTACAACAAGAAGGATATCGATTTGATAGAGAATGTGTTCAGCAGCAATGCACTTATCATCACGGGCCGCATCGTGACCCGTGCCACCTCGAAGGACCTGGCCCGCAACAAGATGAACAACTATGTGGATGTGGAATATGATGTGCTGAACAAGAAGCAGTATATCGATAAACTGAAGAGGATTTTCAAGAACAACAAGTTCATCAATGTGAAGTTCTCCGATGTCACCGTGGTGAAATTACCGGGCAAGGAGGACATCTATGGTGTGTATCTGAAACAGGACTGGCATACAAGCCGGTACAGCGATGAAGGTCTGCTCTATCTGAAAGTAGACTTCCGCGACAAGGATTTCCCGATGATTCAGGTAAGGGTATGGAAACCCTTCCGTGATGCCAACGGCAACATCATCATCTCCGACCCGAAGGCCGACTTCTCCAGTTTTATGATGGACTACGATATTTAATTTTAATAATCAAATAACCATACCAAATTATGAAAAAACTATTGATGCTTCTGGCGCTTGGTATACTGGCACTTGGTGCCAATGCGCAGAATAAACTCAAATGTGAGGACGAGTCAAAACAAGGAGATGCCTTTGCCAATGCGGGAGATACTGCCCGTGTGCTCATCAGGTGTCACGAATCCATGCCACTGAGTTTCTATTCCAGGGCTGATGGCGGTTCGATAGACCCCTTTGAGGTAGGCAGCGAAGGCAGTTATACGTTGTATGATTTCCATTTCCCCACCGATGCTGCAGACGATGAACTGAAACTTTTGTCGAGAAGAGTACTCGTCGTGTCCGCCAAGGGCCATGACAATCTGGAAATCCCGCTCAATCTGAGTTCGAAGCAATATGTCAAGTTGAGAGTGTACGACCCGGACGACAACAAGTTGAACAATCCCTATGTCAGATACCGTAATGAGGCATATCAGGAGTATAAGAACTTGAATTATGCCAAGGCAAGGCAATTGTTTGTTCAGGCCAGCAAGATGTCGGATGCCGACCAACAGGAATCGGCTGTGAACATCAGCATGGTGGACTCCGTGATTTATTACCGTGAGAAGGCCGATGATGCCTTCAACAATGCCAAGTTCCTGGATGCCTACAACTATTATGCTAAAGTGTTGTCCTGGAATGGTGATGACAGTTATGCCTCTACCCGTAAGCAGGAGAGCAACAACCATTTCAGGAGCAACTGCGACATAGCCTTCCAGAAAGCAGAGTATTTCTTCAACGAGAAGAAATATGAAGACGCCAAGAAGCAGTATCAGATTATGATGGATGAGCGATGCTATGAGAACATCCCCATCTATGCAAGTGTGGAAGCCCGTATCCAGTTGATTGACGACATTCTGAGGTCGCGTAAGGACCATGCCAGAGTCCTCACTTATGAGTGGGCGCCCAATACGCCGATAGGTCTTCATTATGGTACCTATAAAGACCATAAGGTAGGAGGATTCTTCGAGATGGATTTGAATACGAAGACGATAGAGATGTTGAGAACTACAGACAAGGGACAGTTCCCCGAAAGGCCGGAGTTGAATATGGCTTTTGGTTGGACGGTGAAAATTGTCAAGCCAGTCTGGATTTTCTTCGGTCCTGGAGTAACAGGAAAGGTCTATTATGGTCAGTATGAGGAAGGAAAATTCCCTGGAAAGGAAAAAGATCAAGCTAAGGAGGAGACCATGATTGTAAAGGAAGACGGCGTTCTCGACACGAAGAAAATCAATGTCGGAGTTGCTCTCTCGCCAGCCATCGGTCTTCTTGTGAAGTATTCCTACTTCGCTGTGAGAGCCACCTATTCGTATCGCTATTCCTTCAATAAAGACTTGCAGGAATTCATCAATCCTCATAGGATTTCCTTAGGCGTCGGTCTTGCCTTCTAAATTCATTCCATTATCAACATCCCGACATGAACAATAAGAATATCAGCAGTTTGTCGATGCTTGCCGTGGGTACCACCCTCCAGATGGGCAAGTACCAGATAGAGAGTTATCTGGCCTCAGGCGGTTTCGGTAATACTTATGTGGCCAAGAATACGATTTTCAACGAGACGGTGGCCATCAAGGAGTTTTTCATGAAGGGTGTGACGGAGCGGAATGCTGAGACCCATCTTGTCAGTGTGAGCAATCCAGAGAAGGAATCTCAGTTTGAGGAACAGAAGAACAAGTTCATGAAGGAGGCGCGCCGCATCCGCCTCCTTCGCAGTGAGAATATCGTAGCGGTGAGCGACCTCTTTGAGGAGAACGGCACCGTCTACTACGTCATGGATTATATCCAGGGCAAGTCGCTGTCGGAGAAGGTGAAGAGCAGCGGCCGTCTTCCCCAGCAGGAGGCTTTCGGCTATTTCATGCAGATACTCGATGCTCTGGAGGTGGTGCACGAAAGCGGCATCTTCCATTTAGACCTGAAGCCGGCCAATGTGATGGTCGACGACAGCGGCAAGGCCATGCTGATAGACTTCGGCGCCAGCAAGCAGATGCTTCCCGATGGTGCCGTTACCACGGAGACCTCCTTCTGTTTCACCCCCGGCTACGCTCCTCTTGAGCAGATGGAGCAGAAGATTGACAAGTTGGGTGCGTGGACCGACCTCTATTCTTTGGGAGCCACTTTCTATTATCTGCTGACAGCGAAGAAGCCACCCATGCCCTCCGACATCAATGAGGATGGAGAGAAGGCCCTCAATTTTCAGGATGATATCGATTCCAGTCTGAGGAAGTTGGTTTATGGCCTGATGCGTCCTGTCCCGAGAGAACGTTTCCAGTCCGTTGAGCAAGTGCGTGCCTGGATTCGCAAGAATATCAAGAAGCCGGAGAAACTGCCTTCTACTGTGAAGGAAGAGACGCCCGAGGTGGAAGAGGTGACCATCATACAATCACCCGTTGCAGCAGGAACGGTCGAAACCGATGTGTCGGAGGTGACCGGTGATGTGGAGAATCAGTTGGCCAAAACCGTGAAGAAAGGT
>CACXDY010000227.1 GCA_902766505.1 uncultured Prevotellaceae bacterium | reverse complement strand
GAATACCTTAATGTCCGTCCCACCATTCTCGAATGACTCGGCCATCCTGCCAATGCAGCGATATGTCCATAGGTTGTCACCTTCCCAAAAGGTATTTGACTGACGATGTTCAGCACATCCTCGCCAAACATTCTCGCCTGCTCTGGCATCATCTTATCAGGGTAGTCCTTCATCTGCCCTTTTATCCATTTGGCAACTCCACAATGAAGCGGCAGCCTTGCTGATAACTTTCATCATAGATGAGATTGCCGCCAAGACCGGTGACGTGCCGCTTGCAAAGCGGCAGTCCGAGGCCGAGACCTTCAGACAGGTCATCGACCTTGGTAAACGGCACGAAAATTAATTCTTCAGAATTATTTGGCAGTCCAGGGCCAACATCCTCTATTATCAGCCGCACAGTGGCGTCCGTTTTTTTGATGCGGATTGAAATGTGTTGCCCGTCGGAGAACTTGGCGGCGTTGAAGAGCAGTTCTCTGACGGTACGCATCAGATAGAGCTGGTTCGAGCGGATGCTGAAATCGTCGGGCAGTTCTGTCTCAAACCGGATGTCCTCGATACTGAAATGCTTCTGTGCGTAATGGATACAGTCCAGAGCCAACTTGTTGCAAAGCACATCATCAGTCTTCTCATAGCGTGCTGTGTTGGCAACTTCCGTATCGGAAGAGTCGAAAAGCATGAGTGTATTGCGTAGCAACTGATTGGACTGATGCTTCAAGGTAGCGTTGATTTCGTTAAGATCTTTATTCTGTTGCATTTTTGTAGCTTTGCCTTTGTGTTTTTCGGCGATATTGTTTACCAACACACGCGTGAGACCCTCGATGATGTTGAGAGGCGTGGTAAACTGGCGTGATATGTTCTGGATGAATAACTGGCGGCGCTTGCTGGCTTCTTGAGCCTGTGGCAGAACTTGCTCCATTTTTTTGTTTTCCTCATCAAGGTCATACTTGGCAAGCAGAATCTCACTCAGATTAGCCATGATAGCCAGCTGCATTTTGCGAAAGGCGTTTTGTAGTTTTCCAACAACATCATTGTGTTCGGATACCGGTATGACGGTACTATAGTTGCCTTCGGAAATAATTTTTGTGGATTCCATCAACTTATTAAGAGGATGGATGTTTCGCTGTACGACCTTTTTGGTAATCCAGGCGATGATTAAAATGCCGATGATGACAAAGATGATCAGGATGATGGTCAGATTTCTGTAATCAGCCAGGACATCGTCATCATGGCATACCAGCGCAATGCTCCAGCTGGTATCTGTGATGGGCATATAGGTGACATGGCAGAGCTCATCGTCGAAGGTGACATGCATGGTACCTTGCTTATGCGCAATCATCTCATGGCCGAGGGCAATGATGTCCGGGTGCTCAACGGAATCAGTGGCAGTGAAGATGGTCTTCTTGAAGAGCAGGTTGTTATTAGGATGAACCAGATAGCCTCCTGCTGGTCCGAGAATCATATAATAGGAACTGGGATACGGATGATTGGTAGCAAAAATGGTCTCCCTGAGTTTCTGGAAGGAGAAGTCGACAGAGACGACGCCTTCAATCTTGCTTCCGTGAGGACGTATCGGCATGCAGAATGAACCAACGGCGTCATGATGGTTGATGACGCCGGCATTAAAGTCGCTGAACGGATCAATCCAGCATGCCTTGCCGGTCTGCATGGTGGTCTTATACCAGTTTTTTTCGAAATACTCGAATTCCGGTTCGAATTCGGTACGTACCGTGTCGCCGTCGTTGACAGAATAGACCGAGAAATTCTCACCGAACAACGGGAAAGTGTTAGGCTCAGCAGCCACAGAACAGCTGAGCGCACTTTTGTTGAGACTCACAATGCGGTGGGAGACGGCGGCCAGCGAGTCGGGATTGAAGTTCTCTTCAAGCATCCACAAATTCGACTTGGCAGCGGTTTCTATCGAATTAAGATAGTTGTCAACGAGCTGGGTAGTGGTACTGAGAATGGCGTGTGACCGCTCGATAGCCTCTTTGTGAAGAAGCCTGTTGGCATTCTGGTAGAACACTCCCAATGAGAGTACAAACAATGGGATTGCCAGTATAAGAATAGTACGACTGAGTCGTTTGGAAAGCGTGCGACGTACTTTATCCATGATTGTCCTCCTTTCCTGCCTCGGCGGGTGATACATTGAATTTGTGGCTGAGCAGTTCGAGGATCTTTTCGCTCTGCCGTTTGATGTTATCTTTCTGTCCGTTAGCCTCCGTTAGGGTGATGTCCTCGTAATGGTCGCAGAGGGTATTAACACTGTCCTCTATAGACTCTGCCGGAACGATCATCCTATTAGTGATATTATGAAGGAAGGTCTTTTTCACTTGTTCGTCGTCTTGGATTTGCTGGTATATCTTTTGCAGTTCCTCATGGCGTTCTTGTTGGGTGATTTCCTGCTCCTTCTTTTGGCCGACGTCAGCGGCCATTGCCTTCTGCATGAGTTGGAAGTGCTTATAGAACTCACCCACCTCGTCATCGCGTTTCACATTGGGGATGGATTCATCGTAGTGTCCCTCTGCAATGCGCTCTGCCGACTCCGTGAGATATACCAACGGCTTCAACTGCTTGCGGATGGCTCTTTTGCACAGCACATAGAACACCAGCAGGGCTACCAGTACAATGCCCAGAACATGGAAAATCAGATGGTTGTATTCACCAAAGATGTCCACCTTGGGATAGACGGTGGCAATGCTCCAGTCCAAGGTTCCCATGGAGCGGCTGGGGGTTGGGGTGCGTACAAACGGTTTGTAGAACAAATACCATGTGAAATCATTCATCTGGAAAGACGAATCGCCTGTTTTGCCTTGCGTCATGGCTTTGGCAGCCTGAAGGGCAGAGGGGCTTTCGGCAATGTCTGGCTGCTCGAAGACGGTCTGTCCTGCTAGTCTTTCACGATCAGGGTGGATGATATAGGAGCCATCATGAGCCAGCAAGATGTTATAGCTGTTAGGCGATGGTTTCGCCTGGAGCACAATCTGTGAGAGAAGATTGATAGACAAGCCAACGGCCATGACTCCCACACATTCATCGCTATGGTCGATAATAGGCAGACTGAATGTGATAACAGGTTCGAGGTTGTAGTCACGGTTCTGTCCTGGGTCGATCCAGGACGGTTGGCCTTTCTCCATGGTTTCAATATACCATTTCTTTTGGGTATATGGAAAGTTGACCGACTCATCTAACGTGACCAGCTCTGGTGAATTGTAATTTTTCCGATAGACAAAATGGTAGAACTGTTCCCGGTCAGGGTAATAGCCGGGTTTGAAGGCGATGACACAACCGTTGATGTTCGGGTTGCACTCCAACAGCCTGCGACAATAATTCTGCATGCGGTCGGGCTGGTCGAGATGCTCCAGGAGGGTGCCATAGATGTTGCCAGTAGACTGCTCTATGCTCAGAAGAATATTGTCAACGTGCTGCACCGTGCCCTCCAGCCGCTGTTCTGCATCCATCTTCTTCTCTTCCACAAGCGCCTTGCGCGTGAAGTAAAACAGTCCTCCGAGCGACACAATGAGCAGCGTCACAATTTCAAGCGCAATCAATGAGTTGAGCCTGATGGAGGGTACTAAAATATTTTTTTTCATTTTCTTCTGCATACTAACCAAACAATTAAGATGCCAATGACCACCATCGACAAAAGAAGGGCGACTATGGGCAGAATGGGTTTTTGGATGTCATATTTGGGCACAATGACGGCCACCGACCAGTTGATGAATTCTATCGGTCCGTAGAATACCCTACAAGTCTGTCCGTCGATATCCAGGTTGGCCACACCGCTCTTCCTGTTCCGAAGATCCTTGAGTACGGCCTCGTCTGTGATGGCCATCTCCTTCTCCTCTGGATGCGCTATGCAGGTGCCATCGCTGTCGAGAATAACGGTATAATAACTGAGGTCGGAGAACACCAGATACTTGTTCATCACTTTATTGTTCCTACTGCTTTCATCTGCCCACTTCAGTTCTTTGGCCAGCCACTCAAATTTCATGTCGGCTCCGCAGACACAGGCCAGATCGCCCTTGGCATTGTAGAGGGGTTTGACGTAAGTGCTGTAATGGCCGCTCATGCTGGTGCCGTCGTAATAATAGTAGGGTTCTGACCAGAAGCTGCCCCTCGTGTCCTTGGCTCGGACATACCATGGCGACTTGGTATAATTATGGCGTGCTGAACCCACCTGCCGATAGTCGAAACCACCGTATTCTGGCTGATAAATATAGGGTTCAAACCAGGTGCCTTTCTCTGGGAAATAGTCAGGCACGAAAGCTGCGAAATAACCTCTTACGTCAAGGTTCAGGGTCGCCTTGCTCTTAAGGGCGGCAATCACATCCTCTGGGCTATCGAGATTTTTGTTCACTTCCTCGAAGATGTTGTTGGCATTCATCTCAGCGCCTCTGATGATCTTGGCTATCTTCTCAGAAGAGACGTTCTTGATGCCCATATAGCGGGCGTGGGCGCCAGCCAAGATAACTTGATAACTCGTCCAAAGGCTTGCGGCAGCCATGGCTGTCAGGACCAGCAGCACGGTCAGTAGTATGCTGCGGACGGTTTTTTTTGATGTGTTTTTAGGATTTTCTTCCATTGTCTGCATGGTTTGATAGTCTATATTGCATTTCTTCGATAGAGTCGCGCAGTTGGCATATCTCATCATTATGTTTCATCTCAGGCATTGGCGTGTCAAATTTGCCGCTGGCAATGTCGTTGGCCACTTTCGTCAGTTGCTTCAACGGATAAATGCCATTCTTGATGTAATAGTATCCCGCAAAGATGATAATCAGTATGGCCAAGAGGAAAATGAAGAGCAACATGGCAGCGTTCAACTGGCTTAGTATGTCAACAGTCTGGCACGGTACGACACTAACCAGCACCCATTGTGTGTACTTGATGGGCGTATAGAACAGATAACATTCCTCACCGCTGACGAGGTACTTTTCCTGGCCTCTGTCCTCACTCGCGATACCATTTTTCATCTTGTAGATCAGTCCCTCCGCATCAGTACCGTCGCATGACTCCAGATGGCTGAAGAAATTGTCTTTCATGATACGCTTTTCCTCAGGATTGGTAATGTATGATCCGTCGTGGTTAATGATAAAGCTACTGGACTTCATTTCGAAGATGTTTGCCATCATCATGACGCTTTTGTTGATTGTGGTGTCTGCCTCGTTCAGCTTGTCTGTAAGCCAGTCAAGGGATATGTCGGCTCCGAGTACAGCCACTACGCGCCCTGTCTGGTCATGAATGGGCACCTCATAAGCCGAAAGTGTCGTCTTTTCGTCATAGCCGTCATAGAAGGGTTCTGACCACTGGGCCGAGTCGCTTTTAACGACATCGAGGAACCAGTCGGCTGTGAGATAGTCCAGATCTGCATCGCCCATGTCCTGTGAGTAGATCACGTCCGGATTGGCAGCGTTTCGCCAGGCGAAGGGACAGAAACGGTGTTCCTTTTTGGGATAGTAGTAGTCTTCAATAAAACTGATACCGCAACTTCTTACGCGCGTACCACTTTTGACAATTCGTTCCATGGTCTGCTTATGGCAGTCAGGATCGTCCAGATTATGCTCAATATAATAGATGTTGTTCGTTACTGCCACGTATACATCGGATATCACACGTCTGATGTACTCATTGGTGATGAGCATCTTGTTATGGAAGATCTCTGAATAGAATAGGCTTGTCGCCTGTCTCTCTGAGCGCAATATGATGTATGAAAGACCGAGGACTACAATGATCACCCAGATCAGTAACCTACTTGTTAGTCTTCCTGCAAAAGATTTTTGTTTCTTTCCCATATTATGAGTTAGTCGTTTTATGATCAGTTACAGTTTTTAGGAATCTCAAAAATATATCGGATACCGCCGGTATATTCTGTGTCACGCCAGATACGTCCACGAAGTTGGTGGCTGATAGACTGGCAGATGTTGAGGTTAATGTTTGAGTATTGAGCGGTGCTGCCCTCATCAGTTGGATTGTCATGTCCCAGACTCGTATCGCTAATACTGAATCTGACGAACTTTTCCACATTGGCACACTTCAGCCATATAATGCCTTTTTCGGTGTAACGTGCCGAATTGTTAAGAAGGTGAGACAGCAGTTTCTCCAAGGCTTCTGGATTTGTGAGAATTTCGAAATCGTCAGGGAATTCTGACTGGAAAATGGTTGTAACACCCCTATAGCAATGTTTCTGAATGACGCTCGTCAGATGGTCACAAAGCCTATTGATGTTCAGGGGTATATTGAGCGGCATGTCTGTCTTGCTTTCATAGAACGACAATTCATGAAGTTCTTTCAGGGTTCTTTCCGCACCTTTCTTTCCGTAGTTGAGCATGGTATTATCGCGCTTAAGCATCCTGACAATCTTGTGTCGCTGATAGATGATGAAAAGCAGAATTAAGATCAAGATCGTACCCACAGCGAAATAATAGCGATGGCGAAGATTGCCGTTCTGCTGCGTGAGCAGTTCACTCTCCAGTCGCAGACGGTCGTTGTTCATACGCAGATACAGACTGGCAACATCTCTACTGTGTGACGCTCGCTCTATAGAGTCTGATATGTGCTTAAATAGCACCATGTACTCATAGGCTTTCTCGTTGTCGCCCAGGCGATGGTAAATGATGGCCTTACGTTCGGCACAGGTATCGACAGCCAGTCTGTCTACAAGAAGCAGGGCCTGTTTGTAATCGGCATTGATGATGTGATAATTCACCTCGGTGAACAGGTCAATCAACTTAATGCCGTCAGTCTGGGTCAGCCTGTTCATTTCCTCGTAGACATGGTTGAACTCTTCGACGTTGTTTTCTTCAAAGGCCATAATACTGAGTCGGGATAAGGCCCTGCCCTTATGATGGGGTGTCACGTTCGGTTCTGCCAACATCTGGTAGCCGTATTTCTTAGCCGTCGTTATGTCACCACGATAGTAGGCGATCTTCATGAGTTCCTGTAAGTCCTCGGCAGAACTTTCATTGGGGAAGTGTCTGCGGCGGAAGTCGATAGCTTCGAGAAAAGCTCTCTGGGCTTCATCATAGTTTTGCTGTTCAAATAAGGTCATGGCTCTGAGATGTATACCGGCATACTCACCGTAAGTACTGCCTTCTTGTCGGGCATAATCTATCATCTTTTTGGCTGTCTCAAGTGCGCCTTCATAGTTCTGGTGAGTGGCTTCGTAGATACCCTGATTGCCCCAGGCTTTAAATAACATCCGTTCGTCTTCAGCCTCTTTGCTGGCTTCTATCAGTTTTTCTGATGCACGGATGAATGCTTCTCTGTCGTTGGTATCAATATATTTCAGCATCTCAGCCTCCAGACTGATGAGCTCCTCGTTGACAGCAGCCCTCAGACTGGCAGCAAAAAAGATGCAGCTCACCAGTATAATTGACTTTAGGTAGTTCTTCAGGTGCAACATTATTGATAACAACTCGTTAAAACTGTCTGCAAAATTAAGTAATTATTCCCAATAAACCAAATAGATTATAAAAAATATATAGGTAACAGCCTAAAAAAGCCCTTTTTACGGGTTAAAATCTGTTAAATACGTAGTATTCTTGTATGATTTCTGCCCGAAATGAAGCATTTATTCTTAGAAATTCACTACCTTTGTGTCCGAATCGCCACTTGATATGATTGGGGCGAGGATACAGGTTGGGAATTGGCCGAATGTGTCGCTCAGATGGCGGTCACGGAATTTCGGCAGGCCTAAAAAACCTCTTGGCAATGACTAACCATCTGAAACACAATGTTTTAGCTTGTACTAATCAAACATGTACAAGCAGATTTTTATTTGAATGAATACTGATAACACCACTTGCAGGTTTGTCATGACACATCTTGAAATTTTAGATTATTGACAGAAGAGACGTGTTATGCTTTTCAATTCTTTCGAGTTTATATTATTTTTGCCAATAGTGTTCCTGCTCTATTGGTTTATGTTCCGTGAGCGACAGTGGCAAAATCTGCTGATTGTTGTTGCAAGTTATATTTTTTACGGGTGGTGGGATTGGCGCTTTCTCTTGCTTATCGTATTTACCTCCCTATGCAGTTATGGAAGTGGGCTTTTATTAGAACATTATGAGGGACAAAGGCGTAAGCAACAGGCCGTTAGTGCTGCAAACATCGTGCTGAATTTAGGCATCCTTGGAGTATTCAAATACTACAACTTCTTCGTTGAGAATCTTGATGCTTTGTTTGATACCTTGGGGTATCATCTGGACTGGGTCACCATGAATGTCATTTTGCCTGTCGGCATCAGTTTCTACACGTTTCAGGCCCTCAGCTACACCATTGACGTCTATCAGAAGAAACTACCTGCCACCCACGACATGGTGGAATTTTTTGCCTATATCAGTTTCTTTCCGCAATTGGTTGCTGGCCCCATAGAGAGAGCAACAAATCTTCTGCCGCAATTTCAACAGAGACGGCAATTTGACTATGCCAAAGCGGTTGACGGCTTACGGCAAATGCTATGGGGATTTCTCAAGAAACTGGTTGTTGCCGACAACTGTGCCACTGTGGTTAACGACTACTGGAACCAATATCAAGATTTGCCCGCAGTATCGTTGTTCTTACTTGGCGTGTTATTCACATTCCAGATTTATTGTGATTTTTCTGGCTACTCCGACATTGCCATCGGTTGTGCTCGGTTGTTCGGTTTCAATCTCATGCGCAATTTCAATTTCCCTTATTTTTCGCGCAGCATACCTGAATTCTGGCGTCGATGGCATATTTCACTAACGACATGGTTCCGTGACTACATATATTTTCCGTTAGGTGGGAGTCGGTGTGACAAGTGGAAAATCATTCGTAATGTCTACATCGTATGGGGTATCAGTGGATTGTGGCATGGTGCAAACTGGACTTTCGTCTGCTGGGGATTGTTCCACGCGACCTTACTGGCTGTTTATAACATCTTTGGCATTAATACAAAATATAGCCACATAGTAGCTTATGGTAGTTATTTGCCAAATTTGAGAGAATGCAGTCAAATTGCACTGACTTTCTTTCTTGCGGTTATTGGATGGATTATCTTCCGTGCAGAAACGATGGATCAGGCCGTCAGCTATTTGGCGGCCATGTTCAGTAACAAATTGTTTGACGTATCGGCAATTTATGGGGTGAGAGAATTATGCTTTGGTTTTTCGCTGCTTACCGTTGAGTGGTTACAAAGAGGAAAACAGCATGCTCTCCAATTTTCAGACATCCGACCTTTCAATTATCGTTTTGTCCGATGGGTGATTTACTACATCATATTGGTGATGATTGCTGTTCTCGCAGGAGCGAGTCAAACATTTATTTACTTTCAATTCTAAACCGAGATGAAAAAATTCCTCAAATATTGTCTTCTTTTTGTGCTTCCTATCTGTTTAATAGCCATATCTTTAGAATATCTTGTCAGGCAGATCCCCAATTTATATAAGTACAAATACGAATGGATGCTGAAGAATGCTGATGAAGTTGAGACTCTGGTACTTGGCAACTCTCATACTTATTACGGAATTCAACCTAAATACTTTAAAAGCAAATCTTTTAATTTAGCTAATCCCGCACAATTATATGAACAGGATTTGTTTCTGCTTAAGTATTGGTCAAACCGTTGTCCAAAACTCAAAACCGTCATTTTGCCGATCTCTTATTTTACGTTTTTTGTTCAAGATTCAGGTAACGGAAAGGAAACCTTTCGTTGTAAAAATTACAATATTTACATGGATTGCGACCTATATCCATCTTGGTCTTTTTCGTATAATTTTGAGATTGCTGATCCAAGAGTTGTCATCAGTAAACTTTATAAATATACTTTGGGTATAAAAGGACAAGATCGGATTTGTGATATATATGGGAATGAAGCCTACAACACACTTGCTTATAGAACCTCAGACTGGGACAAATACGACAAGAATACCATTGAATCAACATTTAATTTGGATTATATCCAGAAAAACCTTCACGAAATAGAACAAATTATTAGTTTATGTAAGGAGAAGAATATCAATTTAATATTTGTTACTACTCCGTGTTGGCACACCTATCGCAGCTATTTGAATGAAGATCAATTGAATAAATTGTACAGCATCATACATAAATTACAACGTAAGTATGAAATCTCATATTTCGATTTTTTTCAGGACGAGAGGTTTAATGCTGAAGATTTCTTTAATAGCAGTCATCTGTCAGAGTTGGGTGAGATGAAGCTAACTAAAATTCTTGAAAGTGAAATCAACAAGTTAGAAAACAAAAAGAATATTTAATCCGAAATTGTTAAATTATCTGTAATGACGAACTTTTTGAACCAAAAGTCGCAGCAAATCACAATCTTTTTGTAATTTTGCATACTATTAGCCTATTCCTATCAGAGGCTATAAGTGACAGGCTACAAGTTGGCCGAAAGTCTCGGATAAAACTGATGACGGAATTTCGGAGGGTAAATAAATACCCAATACAACAAGTAACTATCTGAATTATAAAGAGTTAGTTTGTACAATAGGTATTGTGCAGACATACGGAATAATAACATCACTCCTATTTCAGACATGTCCAACACCAGTTGGTTTGTTATGACCCACTTCGACATGAAGCGGTTCCGTGATTGGCTCAAGGCAGAGAATGCCCGGCGCATGAGCGAGGAAAAGCCTTTGATAGAGCCTTTCTTTCCAAGCGATTACCTCAGGGATGCCGTATCAAACGACCTTTCCAACTTTGTTTTCCTGAAAGCGACGACTGAAGACGTAGACCGTTTAGTGAACGACAGTTACAACAAGTTATCCGTGAACCGGCTGAGATACTATCTTGACACGGATGGACGGAGTGCCACTGTAGGCGATGCCGTTATGCAGGATTTCCAGAAAGCCTGCATCGATTATGGTGGTCGCATAGAAATCGCACCACCCATCAGCAGTATAGAGGTTCAGGACAGGGTGAAAATCATCAGCGGCCCCTTTACGGGCTACGAGGCTACTGTATCCGGGGTTAGACTCCAGCGTGGTGTCCTCCACCTCGACCTGTCCATTCATCTAGTTTATGACGTGATGAACATCCGCATGAGTGGTGTCAGCAAGAAGCAGATACAAATTTTGAATCGTACCACTGATGACGCCATCCGTACCGATTTCATTGAGTACACTCAAAACCACCTGTTGCGCATCCTTAGCCACCGTGTTCGGCGCGAGAGCGATCCCACTACTCTGGAGCGCGATGCCGATATGCTGGCCCGTATCTACCGCTATCGCTACTACGAGATTAAGAACGACTCGGCGCGCTACCATTTCCTATCTCTCATGCTCATCTGTGCCCACCTCTGCCGCTTCAAGTCCGACGAGGTTCAGCTTCGCCAACAAGCTCTGGCAGCCATAGATGACATCCAGCAGCGCAGTGCCTCCAAGGCAGCCACCGACACACGGGCCTATCTCTGGATTGCGCTCTATATCTCGACCCATGATCCTGTTTATCGCGATGCCGCTAAGAAATATGTGCAGGATTATCAACCCAAGTCGACCAAGCTTCGCAGTTTTGTGTCTCTCATTCGTACAGGCAGAAAAATATAACTATAATGAGCATTCAAACGAATCGATATGAAGAAACAGGTTAAAAGCCTTCTGGTCGTGAGCCTTATTTGTTTGTTGGGCAGTTGTGCTGCGCCACGCAATGTGGCTTATTTCCAAAATGCAGAGGCCATACGCGGCATGACTTTACAGAAAGAGCAACCACTACGTTTACGTCCCAAAGACAAGATAAATATTATCGTTAGCAGTGCCGATCCCATGTTGGTCAGTCAGTTTAACCTGACGGCGGCTACTGGTAGCATACGCTCTTTAGGTTCCACGACTACACCCAAGACTACCGCTGGCAGTACGAGTGGCAATGGTTCTGCTCATCTACTGGCATATACGGTTGATGAACAAGGCGATATCAATTTCCCAGTATTGGGCAAGGTTGCTGTTGGAGGTAGGACACGACAAGAGGTTGCCGAATATATTCGTCTTCGTCTGATTGATCGCGACTTGGTGAGAGATCCGATAGTTACAGTAGAATATGTTAATCTGAGCGTGAAGATATTAGGCGAAGTGAACCACCCGGGGCGCATAGATATAACGAAGGATTACTTTACAATCGTAGATGCGATAGCAGATGCTGGTGATTTGACGATTAACGGACAGCGTGAAAATGTGATGGTCATGCGCGAAGTGGATGGTGAGGACCAAACCTACGTCATCAATCTTTGCGACCGTCAGGATTTGCTCACATCCCCTGCCTACTATTTACAGCAGAATGATGTCATCTACGTGACACCAAACTCAAAAAGGAAACGAGAAGCTAAATCTGCGGGTAACGTATTCAACCAGCCCTCTATCTGGATTTCCCTTGCCTCTCTTTTAACCACTATTACGGCCCTTATAATAAGATGAATAATCAAGCTTTAGAAAGTTTTATCACCATATCCGATCTCTATCGCTTATGTATTGCGCAATGGAGATGGTTTGTTGTTGTGATCTCGGTATCTCTTTTGGGGGCGGTATGTTATCTTATAAAAACACCTTTTCTATATACGCGAAAGGCTGTCGTCATGGTGCGCGAAGAAAGCTTGGGTAAAAATACCACTGAGAAAAACGGTGATGAATTTAGTAACATAGGCTTTGTTGAGCAGAAGAATAATGTCAACAATGTCATACGGCATTATAAATCACTTGATGTACTCATGGAGGTGGCTCATCGTGTGGATTCAACCTTGAAGGATGGTTATCTTGTCTACAAAGCTGAAGAGATCCAGTCACGGCTGACTATTGAGAATGAAGATGAACATTCTACCATCCTCGATATCACTTATCGTGATTATTCAACACCGAAAGCAGCATTTGTTCTCACATTGATTCTTCAGGTCTATAAAGAAAAATGGATAGAGGGTAAGCGTCAGGCGACTCTCAATACGTCACAATTCATTGACTCGCGACTTAAATTACTTGAACACGAACTCGATATCATCGATGACAGCATCGCGCAGTATAAGAGTCGGTATGGCATTACAGATTTGGGACACGTTAGCGATCTTTATCTGCAGCAACAAAGTTCGTCCGACACAGAAATTCTTAAGCTGACGAACCAAAAGTCGATGGCAGAATTTATTCGTGACTTGCTCGAACAAGAATCATCGGAGCCTCAGTTGTTGTTAGTTAACTCTGGTATTGAAAATAGCGTTTTGGAGTCTCAAATATCGCTCTATAATAGTTTGTTGATGCAATTGCAGAGTCATGAGAACTATACATCATCCCAAAACCCACTGATTCTGAACCAAGAGAAGGAACTGGAGGCTTT
>CACXDY010000226.1 GCA_902766505.1 uncultured Prevotellaceae bacterium | reverse complement strand
CCGGCTTCTGTAGCTTTACCATATAGGTTTTCTTTGGTATTGGTGTTCTTCTTATCTGCTGTGTCCAACTGTTTGAGCTTGCTTTGATGTGCACCATCGAAAATCGTGTAGGCATCTCTTGCAGCATCACGCTCTATGGTGGCCTCTTGATAGGCTTCTGCAGCTTTCTTCTGCTCTTTTTCGAGTGGGGTAAGAATGTCGTTAAAATCGTCATCGAGATGGTCGTGCTTGATGTGCTGACCACATAGTGGACAAGTGTCTGCATGTTCTTCTTGTAGTCGGTGACGAAGATTGACCAGCTTCTCGTCTATACTCATCTTCATGGTCGTCAACAGCTTGTCTGCCTTTTCGGATTGGGATTTCATAGCAAAAAAGACTTTTTCAGCCTTTTCGCTCTTCTCTTTAAGTGTTATCAGATGTTCTTGTTCTTTCCCGACCTCTTTCCGGAGCTCGTAGGCTTCTTTTAGGGATTTTCCTAAATCGTCATAAGCCACATGGATGTTTTTCAGTTCTTGTTTGGTTGCTTCCTTTTTACCCTTCTCGTCGTTGATACCTTGCGGGTTAAGAGCTTTACGCTGATTGGTCAATTCTTCTATCTTTATTCCCTTTGCCTTGACAGCTTCTTCTGCTTCCCTGGCTTTCTCAATGGCTTCTGTCTTGGCTTTCATGAGATTGTCGGTCTTGGAACGTTCTTCTTTAAGACGGTCAGCCAAATCTCCTGCCTTTTTTACCTTTTCAAGATACTGAAGAATTTTTAAATCTAACTCTCCGGCTTTGCTGAACAGGTCTTCATGTTGCTTGCGTTTGTCAATCCATTCTTTCAACTGTTGGATGGCATCCCCTGTGGTCTTTGTCTTTGCTTCACGGTCAAGTATATCTGCTGATAGGACCTCGAAAGTGTCTTTCAATACTAATAGGCTCTCTTTAGAGGCTTGCTCCTCGCGCCTTGCCTTCTGAAGGTCTGTCAGCAGATGGCGCTGGCGGGTGGTGGCATCCCAATTTGTATATAGTGCCTTGCTGTTCAGATACTCTTTCCCAGCTATGACTGCCTCCAGGGCATGTTTCTTCTGAAGGGCTTCTTCTTGAGTATTTTCGTTCTTAAGTATCTGGTCAACCAATGCTAACTTTTCTTCTTGGGCTTTGATTATTTTTTTATATACTTCCAGTTTTTGTTGGTTTTCCTGTTGTTCCTTCTTTATTTGTTCCACCTCTTCGTCACCGAGTGTATGTGGCTTTTCTGTATCGTAGCGGGCTTTAATTTGTGCTTGATTATCTTTGGCTTTCTTGTACAAACTGCTGATGGCCTCGCCATAGGATGAAAAGAGCTGTGTGTTGGTCAATTGCTCCAAAATCGCTTCACGTTCTTTTTTGTCGCCAGTAAGAAAGTTGGCAAACTGTCCTTGAGCAAGCATGGCCATCCGCCCGAACTGTTGGAAGTCAAGTCCTACAGCTCTATGGATAGTCTTCTCAACACTGTCCTTGGTCCAGTCGCCATTTTCTATTTTTATCTCCCAAGTCGGCTTCCTATGGGTAATAGGGCGAATGCCTGTTTCCTTGTCTTTATTACCTTCTTTCATGCCGAGTATCAAACGGGCGTGATACGTTCTGCCATCATTCCCCTCGAAAACAACTTCACTATAGCAATCGTCTTTAGGGGATATTCCTAAGCGAGTGTATTGTTCGATACTTGACACACTAATCTCTTCCCCTTTTGTGTCGAAATATTTATTGCTGTTGATATTGGCTACACCGGCTATACGTGGTGTCTTTTTATAAAGTGCCATAGAGATACTGTCGAGAATGACAGACTTACCGGCTCCCGTGTCACCTGAAATCAGAAAGATAGAGGCAGAATCACCTGTAATGGCATCTTTAAGGTCTTTCTCAAAGTCGATGTCCGCACGCTCAATGGAGGCGATATTGCGGATATGTAGTTTTTTCAGTTTCATTGCTTCGTGGGCGTTGATTTTTGACGATTTTTCGCTTCTTTTTCCTCTTTTAGAATGTGCATCTCGGCCTTGACTTCTTCGAATGCTTGACGGACATCTTCCAGGTCAAGACCGGGATATTGGTCACGAGTACGTTCGATAAATATCATAGGATCCGACATCTGTTGCAGTTCTGCCACTTCGAAAACCAGTTTTTCCTTTTCTGTGTCCTTATTGTCGCTGTCGCCTGTCCATAGCATCTTCGGGTTATAGCGCCATTCGTCATGGTAGAACGAGAGGGCATCATATACCATTTGCCCAAAATTGGAAGGCAAATCAGTATTTATGTCGAAGCGGAAACGGATGTAACCGCGTTCTCCCTTGCTGACGAACTCATTCATTGATGCCAATGCGGCTTCTGAAGAAGTAAAGGATGTGCCGTCTAACGGCAGAATATAGAAATGGCGTAGTTCATCGATGCGGAGTTGATGAATCTGCACATTTCCCTGATGTCGGTCAATGTCTACGACACTTACCGTATGAGGGTAGGTTTCATCACAGCTGACGTGCAACGCACTGCCTGAATACCTCACGACGGGAGCTTGATGTATAGCAGTATTCTTGGTGTCTTGGTCTTCCTTGTGGCCGATTGTCTGTGGCTTATGAATATGACCTAAAGCAAGATAGTCATAACCAATACCCATGGCAGAAGGATCAAGTGTCCTCAATTTCCCGATGTCAAAATGATGTCCTGCCGGGTCGAGACCAGAAATCGCTTGGTGAGCCATCATGACCACGGGAAGCCCTTGTGTATTGTCTTTGTCCACCCTGTCAAGAATGGACTGGATGATTTCTCTACGGTCACCTGCCATATAGGGAAGGGCTACTATATACCCGCTGTCAAGTCGGATAATGTATTGGTCCTGCCAACCATCGCTTCTTTCAAGGCTGTCTGTGGCTGGCGGTGTTCCAATCAAATGGGCATTAGCCAATTTCCATACAGAACTGTCGGCCTGTATACGAGAGGCTGAATCGTGATTACCTGCGGTAATGACCATATGCATTTGCGGACATTGTTGATGTAGTTTCACGAAATAGTCGGTAAACGCCTTTTTCACGGTCGCTGACGGCTGTTGGATGTCAAACACATCTCCACTGACCAACAACGCATCAGGCTGTTCCTGTTTGCACCATTGTTCCAACTGATGAAAGAAGTGCTGATGTTCGTCACTACGGTCGTAATATTGATAGAGAACCTGCCCCAAATGCAGGTCTGCGGTATGAAGTATCTTCATTTGTTCTTTTGATTAGTTGCAAAACCAATAATTCATTACTGGAGACAAAAATACTATTTTTCTTTGATGTGATGGCGATTGTCTCAAAGAAAAACGAAGAAAAATGACAGATGGTAACATTATTTTTCGTAGTCGAAAGTGATGCCTTTGCGGATTTTTGAAAGTAACTGTGGTGTGATGTTAAGAAACGAGGCGATGGCATTCAATGGCAGGTGCTCAACGATTCCTGGGCATCGGTGGAGCAAAAGTTCATAACGTTCACGGGGGGTGGCACGATGAAAATCAAGATAGCGCGCGCGAGCCTGACTAAGCAGATGTTCTCCAATAAAACAACGAAGTTTCATCGTTTCACTATCTTGAGTGAACAGTTGCATTAGTTTTTCACTACTTACCCTGTAAACACAGCTGGATATCATTGCTTCTATAGTGGTCAGCGAAGGAGCTCTGTTGAGGCAACTGGGATAATCACCCACGAACTCGCCCTCAAAAGAAAACCATGTGATATGTTCCTTGCCATCGCTGATACCTTGGGCAACATACTTGAAGCATCCTTTAGCTACGAAGCCAAACCACTGCGATGGTTCGCCCTCACATACCATCAGTTCGCCCTTTTTGTAGTTGAAGGCTTCTCCTGCTTGTTCACAGAAGGCACGCAACACCTGAATATCAATGCTGTTTATACCGAATTTTTGTTCCATAACATTGTGATTCAATACTTCGCCTATGATGTTGTATTGTTATTATATAGACAATGATTCTTGTAAATTATTGCACGACAACATCGAACCATTTGTAATCTTTAAACTCCTTTTGTCTAACTTAACAATTAAAGCTGCTCTGCGTCAAAAACCATCTTCTTTTTTGTACTGAAAACTCCTGTGCATACTTTTTGACCAATCTATAATTAATTCTGCCAAATCTAAGATTATTTCATCTTTTTGTGGTAACTTTGTCCCATCTTTTCAAGTGTTAATTACGTGCTTGGGCTCCAACAAGAAAATTTGATGTTTATAACATTGAGATGTGGCTAATCTACCCATCGCAAATTCCATTGCTTTGCTAAAGCCGGTTATAGCGAATAGGGATTACTGCTTTTGATATAAGCTTTTTGGGGATTCTTGTGCCGATATCGTTTTTAGTAGAAAAATATATAATAAAAAAATGAAGAGAACCATTTTATGCATGATGCTCGCAGCTTTCTTCTTAAGTGGATGGGCTGCAAAAAATGACATGAATGAGATCAATCGGGAACAGGTTCAACCAGCAGACAATACGTTGAACGTGAAACTTGACCTCGTTGACTTCGGCGACACGGTCGTAGTCTATATATCGGGTGATAAAGAACTTACCTTTATCGGCAAGGACGGAAAATTTGAGTTCCAGCTCCAAGTGGATGAGGTCTCTAATGCCTTGCTGTTACAACCTAAGATGCTGCGTGGCGACATGGATGATCCGCGTTTTTACTCAATACCTCTTGTGGGCGGTGAATCAGTACGTGTTTGGGATACAGACAAAACCCGTTACGATGTTGACGGTACAGGATTCTATGCTGACTACCATCAGATGGACCTCTTTAATGAGAATGCCGCTAAAGAACAATACGCCAATGCGAAAAAATACCGCGAAATGGGATCCTCAAGCAATATCAGCAAAGAGGAAAGCACCAAGTTCTACGATGAGGTCTATAAACCCAGTTTTGACCGATACCAGAAGGCTTTGGTGGATTACGTGAAAGCTCATCCTACTCAGGATGCTGCCGTATGTCTGCTCAAGAACATCAGTGGTCTCGACAAGATGAAAGAGACTTTTGCTCTTTTCGACGTATCTGTTCGTGAAGGCCGTATGAAACCACTATACACCAGTTGGGTGAAGGATGCCGAGAAACGTCTTGAGGAAGAAGCCATGGAAAAAGCAGCTAAGGAGAAACAAGCAGTGGGTATTGAGGCTCCTGTTTTCACACTCAAAGACCTGAATGGTAAACCTCTCTCTTTGGCCTCTTTGAGGGGAAAGTATGTCATCCTCGATTTTTGGGGGTCTTGGTGCATCTGGTGTATCAAAGGGTTCCCACAGATGAAGGAATACTACGCCAAGTATCCCGGCAAGTTTGAGATTCTCGGTGTAGACTGCAATGACACGGAGGAAAAGTGGCGTGCTGCCGTCAAAAAGCATGAGTTGCCTTGGCTGCATGTTTACTGTCCAAAGGAATCTACTCTCTTGGAAGACTATGGTATCCTTGGTTTCCCCACAAAGATTATCATCGGTCCTGATGGGAAAATAGTAAAAACTATCGTTGGCGAGGACCCGTCATTCTATACGTTGCTTGACGAATTGTTCAGCAAATAAGAATAGACATTCCATCGTGTCAAAGAACTTCATTAAGGCATTCGATGCTGTGGTCCAGGCGGTGGAGCAGGCGTCATTTCTGACGAGCGCATCAACTAAAATGTCCGATGCATTTTGAAACTTATAGCAACTAAATAATACATTATACCCAAAACTAAACAAGGGGCGTGTCTATTTTTTGGCACGCCCCTTGTCTATATGCATTCTTAGTTCTCTTCGGTAACACCAGTATGGTTACAGCCTCAGTATCTTTTCACTGTAGTCCCCAGCCTTGCCGTTTACTTTGATGATATAAAGTCCTTTGCGCATCGATGAAGTATCCACGATGGCTATGTTCTTCGACTTTCCTTGGAGTACAAGTCGCCCGGAAACATGAAAAAGTTGCCATGAGAAAATGTCACCCTCGGGTCCGTCGATGCGATAATAGCCGCCTTCCTCTACATGATGGATGAAGTATGCGTCACTGGTAGTTTTTTTTTTCCGTAATGCTGGTACCATTGTTGAAAATAGGAGCATCGGATGTTGTTGAGGGTCTCATTCCCTGTACTTGAGGCCATCCATCGTAGCCCCATGTGATTTTGTCGAGGTAAATCACACGTCCGGCGTCTATATCAGAAGCCTGAAACCCATGGTACAGCATCCATGTCTGACCAGCTTCATCAGTCACAAACTCTGAGCAATGGCCTGGGCCGTATACCTCTGGACTTTTGTTGAGCAATGGCGAGAAATGGTCACCGATGGCTGTACCTCCGTTCCTGTCTACATATGGACCAAATAAGTCTTTTGAACGGGCCATAACCAGACGGTAAGTGCTGTTGGCCCCCTCGCAACATGTCCCTGTAGAACCTATTAAGTAGTAATAGTTGTCATGCTTTACAATCATGGTGGCCTCGATGAATCCGCCTGCGATTTTCTGGGGAACGGCACCCTCTTTGACAGCCAGTCCGTCATCTGTCAGTTGTACACCATAAATGTCGTGGAAAGACCCCCAGAAGAGATAGTTGCACGAGTCTACTCTGATGAAGAAAGGATCGATGCAGTTCTCTATCCCTACCTCGCTTGAAATAAACAGTTTGTGGGCGTCGCGGAATCCGCCATTAGGTCTGTCGCTCCATGCTACTCCAATGCCACACTCCCAGGTCTTACCCCATTCTGATTTAGAGTAGTACAGCACATATTTGCCGTCGATGTAATTGATGTCTGGGGCCCAGATTCCACCATTGGGGACGAAGTCCATCGGGCGTGTGGCATCGGTGAACGCTGTTCCCGCATATCTCCATGTAACGAGGTTGTTCGACCGGTAGATTGGTACGTTGTGCGTGTCTTCGGTAGCATAGAGATAGAAGTAACCGTCATTTGCCTTGATGACCGTAGGATCGGGCAGACTATACTTGATGACCGGGTTGTTGTATGAACCTGTGTCATCTGCTGCCTGGGCACACGAGAGTATGCCCAGAATCAGACAGACTGACATCAGGTATTTTGTTATCCTATTACTCATGACATGATCAATTAGCTGGTTCAAACTTCGTCCACATGTCATCGGCAAGGAGGCACATGGTGAATGTGTATCTTCCGCTAACTGATGGCACCCATTTCAAGTCTCCGCCATCGTCCTGAAAACGATACATAAGAAGTCGATGGTCTACAAGGGGGTCGGCATTCTCGGTGGGAGCGTAGAAGAACTGGTCACCCCAACCATTGCCAAGGCCAATTTTGAACTCTCCTCCGGCGTTGAAATCGCCTGTCCATGCATAGAGGTATG
>CACXDY010000225.1 GCA_902766505.1 uncultured Prevotellaceae bacterium | reverse complement strand
CACGAATCAAGTCCTTAAACCGGATGGTATCGAGCAGCAACCGGATGCCGGGTTGGCATTCCGCATCGAGGTATTGCAGGAACGCATAGCCCAGTCCTCCTGCGGCCCCTGCCCCTTCCATGCCGGAACGGTCGAAGCCGAAATGACGTGCAGAGATGTCCGCGAAATGCCGTGCCCGCTGGTCCAATTGGGCCACCATCTGCGGAGTCGCCCCCTTTTGCGGACCAAAGACATGGGCGGCACCATTACTGCCACAAAGAGGATTGCGTACATCAGAGGCGAGGGTGAAACGCACCTTTTTCAAAGGTTCCATCCCATCCCACCGGCCATTTTGCGAAAAGGCATCGACGAGGGCCTTCAGCATGCCCATCCCGGCATCGCTCGTAGCGCTGCCGCCCAATCCCACAATGATATGCTCTACACCTTTGCGCACGGCATCAGCCACCAACTGGCCTGTGCCATAGGTCGTCGCCTTCACCGGATTGCGCTCTTCCTCTTTCAGCAAGGTCAATCCCGAGGCCTGGGCCATCTCGATGACGGCCGTTTTTCCCCACAACAGGTACTGAGCGCTGACAGGACGCATGAGCGGGTCGTTGACGACCATCTGAACCAACTCGCCACCGACGGCCGCGTGGAAAGCCATCAAAAACCCCTCGCCGCCATCGCTGACGGGAATTTGGATGACCTCGGCATCCGGGCATACGCTTCTGACGGCATCGGCTGCCGCCTGATTGGCCTCCATGGATGTCAGGCATCCTTTGAACGAATCAACAACTATCACTGCTTTCATGGAATCTTCGTTTAATCTCAGGCAAATATAGTCTTTTTTACACACAAAAAGAAGGAAAAGTTAGGTAAAGTCGACAAGAAAGCGTAACTTTGTAAAATCATCATTATTTATTTTTCAACTAACCATGAAACAATTATTCACTACCCTATTCTTAGTGTTCACCTCTCTGACCGTATTTGGTCAAAGCACTTCTGTGATGGACGAGCTGAAAGCCGATCCAAAGAAAGCTTATGGCACCGATTATCCTTACTCCCACCAGGTATACCGGATGACCAAGGCACCCAAGGGCTACAAACCCTTCTATATCAGTCATTATGGCCGCCATGGTTCACGGTACTACTGGAATGCCATGCTCTACAGGGAGTTGGACTCGCTGTTGACCACCGCCCACCGGAAACGTGTGCTCACCCCCGAGGGAGAGGCTTTCTACACCAAATTCGAGGCTGCCAAAGAAGAGCTTGCCACCGGCGTCAGTGAGTTGACACAGTTGGGATGGGAGCAACATCAATATATCGCCCGGACGATGTACAACAGTTTCCCGGAAGTCTTCAAAAAAGGCGGCAATGTGCTGGCCATCTCATCGCTGACAGGCCGTTGCGTGCTCAGTATGTCGGCCTTCTGTCAGGAACTGGTGCAATGCAACCCGAAAATAGAAATCCGCGAACAGTCCTCGCGTTTCACCCTCGACGGCGTGGTGCCCACTGACAGGCAGAATCCCCTGAAGCGCGAATTTCCTCAATCCACTCCCCGCTATGAGAAGAACAAGGACAAGTTTCACAGCGTGGACACCCTGAGAGATGCCGTCATCAAGCGTGTCTTCACCAGTACGGAGGGCCTGCCCGGCAACCTGCACCATATCGGCAGCAATCTCATCAATCTCTACACCTCGCTTCCGAGTATCCAACATGATGGCATGATGGGCAACATCATCACGGACAAGGATATCGTGAACCAATGGGAAGATTCGAACTTAGGATCGTACTCCTGGGTGTTCAAGCCCCGATATGACATGATTCCTATCTTGGAGGACATCATCAAGAAGGCAGACGCCGTGATAGACGGCAGCAGCGACCGTATCTCCGACCTCCGTTTCGGCCATGACACCTGTCTGGGACCACTCACCGTATTGATGGGTCTCAACGGAGCAGACATCGACCCGGAAGATCCCTATGAGGTGAAAAACTGCTACCAGAACTGGGAGACAGGCAAAGCCTCGAATATGCAGTTGGTGTTCTACCGCAGCAAGAAAGCCAAGGATGATATTCTCGTGAAATGCCTGCTGAACGGCGCCGAGGTAAAACTACCGATGGCTACGAATCAGTATCCCTACTACAAATGGTCGGATGTCCGTCAGTTCTACCTCAACCGCATCAACAGCGTCAAGAAATAAAATTTACAGCCAACAAGTATGAGAAAACTATTGACTATCCTCCTT
>CACXDY010000224.1 GCA_902766505.1 uncultured Prevotellaceae bacterium | reverse complement strand
GTCTGGGCTTTCAGGGGTGTCGCCAGGAAAAACAGGAAGAGTGTACAGCATACGGGAAGAGTTTTTCTCCGTAGGAAAGCTGCGGATATGTCAATTTTCATAGTGTAGCGTATATGATGGATTAAAAAGAATGATTATCGAGTAGTATAAGAATATTTTCGAGTTGTGAGTTGACATCCGTCTCTCCGTCGTTGATGATGCGGAAGTCACTTCTTGCCTCCACCTCCTCCTGCGGCATCTGTTTAGCTATCCATTCCAGGGCTTGAGCCCGCGTGATGCCGTCGCGCAGCATGATACGGCGAATGCGTACATCGAGGGGTGCAGAGACACAGACCACATGGTCGACGAGGCGATAGAGTCCACAGTCGAAGAGGATGGCACTCTCCACCCACTGTTTTCCAGATTGTAGAAAATCCTGGAAAACCGCAGGATGCACAACAGAATTGATTAGTCGGTTGTTGCGTTTCGATTTCAAGAGGAAACGTGTGATGGCCGTTTTATTGAGCTGACCATCCACATAGGCATCAGGCCCTACAAGCCGGGTAAGGCCTTCTATGATATCAGGTGAAGTTCGCATCAGCCGCTTGGCCTCGGAGTCACAGTCATAGACAGCAATGCCCCTCTCACCGAGCAGATGGCAGACATAAGACTTCCCGCTGCCGATTCCCCCGGTAATGCCAATCCGCGGATGGTTAGTGTCGTCCATATCAGGGATGTTCTATGAGAAAATCCACTTCGTTGAATGCCAGTGATGGCCTCCGCGCTTGTTTTGGTACGCTGACAAGCCGCAGGGGGATGAGTTTTTGATTGATGCTGTCGGTGATATCTTTATAATCGACAACCACATGGAAGTCGGAAGCATCAATCATCTTTTGAAAAGAGGATTCGCTGACGTAATTCACAACAACCTTACCCGGGAAGGTGCGCAGCACGACTCCTGGTGGCACATTGACCGTCTCAATTTTCACCTCCTGTTGGCAGCTGGTGAGCACAGAGGCCTGCACCTCTACCGTGACTACCTGAGGAGAGAAGACCGCCCCTGAGATGCTTTGCAACTTCACCTTCTTGGTTACATTGTCGTTGACGCCACTGATTTTCACGAATTGGGTTCTGACCGAATCAATGGCTTTGAGCTGTTTGCTGTTGGCATAGACCTTCACCTTGTTGGGTGAAACGCGTACCATAGTGAGGAGATGCTTTTCGTCAGCAGTAATTTCTCCTTTGACAGCCACGGGAATCATTCTGTATTTCCCGTAACTGTATGCAATTTCCACTTTTTCTGGTTTGACAGACAGCACCTCAGTAGATTTTTTCAGTTTGGTTTTCACCAGTTTGGTCAACTCACTCGTCGAAAGAACGATTTTTCCATCGTTGTTGTGCGAATAGTGTTTGAAATCTACGTTGATGGTTTCCTTGTTGAGCGCATTGTAGCCAATCAAGGCATACCCATTATCCTTGACGGTAACTCTCAGCGTTTCGTTTTCAGAAGAGGTGACGACTACGTTTTGGGGTTTGTTGACCAGTTGGAGTGTAACGGTAATCTCACGGCTGGTCAGATCCTTTACAGCCAGCATCGCCCAAAAGAACGTTGCGACGAAAAGGAAAAACATAAAAACCAGAAACTCCTTGCTCCTTAACCAGAGGAAGAAGTTTCTGAGTTTTTCAGAGGATAACCTTGGGTAGCCTCTCATTTAATCTCTTTAACGTTGAGTATTCTGTGCAGATGCGGTATCTGCAAAAACATAAGCTTTATCGACCTCGATGACCACACCTTTTGCAATCTCGATTCTGATTTTGCCAGTATTAATATCTATATCCTTGACAGTGCCATAGATACCGCCGCCGGTCACGACCTTGTCGCCCTCACGGAGAGAATTTTGGAAGGTGCGGATTTCTTTCTGCTTTTTCTGTTGTGGTCTGATCATGAAGAGCCACATGATGCCAAAGATGGCCAGCATCATGATGAGCATGGTCATGCCCCCACCATTACCCTGCGCCTGCGCAGCTAAAATGATAAAAGTGTTCATGTGTGAATATGTTTGATGTTAGAATTTTTTCTGTTTGGGTGTCATGATTTTGTGCATCTCCCCACAGTCGATGAGGTAACGTGCGATGGTGTCGAGCATGCCGTTGATGTATCCCCCACTCTTGATGGTGCTGTAAAGCTTTGCCAGCTCCACATATTCATTGATAGTGACGTTGACGGGTATATTGGGAAATGTCATCATCTCGGCAATGGCTATCTGCATGATGACCACATCCATGTAGGCCAGACGGGCGAAGTCCCAGTTGCGCGAAGCATCACTCATATAGCGCTGATATTGGTCGGCATTGAGGATGGTGGCTCTGAAAAGCTTGCAAGCAAAAGACTTGTCTTCCTCATCATCGTATTCCGGGAGCAGTTCCTGACGCTTGCCTTCCGACACGTCGAAACGCTTGATGGTCTTGAGCACGAAGGTGTCAACGACCTCCTTGTCGTCGTTCCAGTACAGGCTTTTCTCCTCGAGGACGGCATCCAAGTCATCATTGTCCTGAATCACGGCCTTGTATAGTTTTCGCCACACCTCTCTGTCGGCCTCGTAATTGTCTTCGGGGTCGGCCATGTATTCCTGATAAATCTGACTCTGCTCAATCAGGTTGCAGAGTTTTCTGACGAATTCTATGTCGTCATTCCATGTGAGTTTCTGTTCATCCGCATAGTCGAGCAGCATGAGGTTACACTCCAGCTGTCTTGCGAACCGGTTCTCAGCAAATTTCTGCGACGGCAGCTCTGTGCCTTCCCGCTGTGCCTTGGAGGTGCCCACCTCCACCCGGTGCCTCATTTCCTTTGAAATGGCCACGATGAGTAGCAGCAGATAATTGTACAGTGTATAGGCTTTTGAGAGACTATACAGCAATTCATTCTCTGCGTCGCTTAAATTATTTGATCCGTTCTGATAGTATGCGTAGGTTAACTGTACGACCTTCAATCTTATCAATTCCCTGTTGATCATCTTCGGAGAAAATTATATGAATGTGTTTTACCGTTTTTCAAACAATGATGCAAAAATAACTCTTTTCCCCGTTATCTGCAAGAAATCCTTTTAAAATATAGGTGTTTTTTGTAATTTTTCATCATTCATTTTCTCTTTTCGGAATATTATGCTTACCTTTGCACCGCTTTTTTTAGCACACCCGATAACCGAGGGTTTTTCGTGTGATGGCGAATTAAGCAAAATGTTTCATTCACTTAATTTAGAGTAACACAATTTTAATCAACGAACAATGAAAGAAATCAACGTAAAGGCCATCAACAGGACCGCTACCGGTAAGAAGGCCACAAAGGAGTTGAGAAAACAGGGTTATGTTCCCTGTAATCTGTATGGTGAGGCTAAAGATGCCAACGGCAAGCCCGAAGCTAAGGCAATTGCCATTTTGGCTACAGATCTCCGCAAGGCTATTTACACTCCCCATGTGTATGTAATCAGACTCAACATTGAGGGTAATGAGCACACAGCCGTGATGAAGGAGCTTCAATTCCACCCCACCACAGACGCCGTTCTCCACATCGACTTCCTGGAAGTGAGCGAGACCAAGCCATTGACCATCGGCATTCCCGTACATCTCGTGGGTCTGGCACAGGGTATCCGCGATGGTGGCCGTATGAACCTCTCTATCCGCAAGATCAACGTCCGCGCTCCTTACAAGCAGATTCCCGAGCAGCTTGACATTGATGTTACCGACCTCCGCATCGGTAAGAGCATCAAGGTTGGCCAGCTGAATTTCGAGGGTCTTGAGCTTGTCACCAGCAAGGAAGTGGTTGTTTGCTCCATCAAGATGACACGTGCTGCCTCCAAGAACGCTGCTGCCGAGGAGGAGACAGAGGCTGCCGAGTAATCCAACCTTTGCATGGACAAGTTTCTTATTGTGGGTCTTGGCAATCCGGGTCCGGATTATGCACAAACCCGTCACAATATAGGATACATGGTATTGGACGCCTTTGCGAAGGCGTCCAATATTGTTTTCACTGACCGCCGTTACGGTTACGTGGCAGAGACATCGTTGAAAGGTCGCAAGCTTTTCCTGTTAAAGCCTACGACATATATGAACCTCAGCGGCAATGCTGTACGCTATTGGCTGAACAAGGAGAACATCGATGAGAGCCGTCTGTTGGTGGTGGTCGACGACTTGTCCCTTCCCCTGGGGACGCTTCGGATGAAGGCGAGTGGCAGTGCCGGCACTCACAATGGTCTGGGTCATATCCAACAGTTGATAGGTCAGCAGTATCCTCGTCTTCGTGTGGGTATCGGCAACGACTTCCCCCGGGGCGGACAGATAGACTTCGTGCTGGGTGAGTTCGACGAGGATGAACGCCGTGTGCTGACACCCTGTATCGACACTGCCGTGGAAATGATACGCAGTTTCGTGCTTGCCGGAATCGACATCACGATGAACCAGTATAACAAACGCAAACCAGCCCAACCGACCCATGGAGAACAATGAAGCGAGAATAGACAAATGGTTATGGGCCGCCCGGATATTCAAGACCCGCTCCATAGCCGCCGATGCCTGCAAGAATGGCCGTGTGACCATTAATGGTGTGGGGGTAAAGCCTTCCCGCCCATTGAAAGTAGGTGAGATAGTGGATGTGAGGAAACCTCCGGTGACCTACTCATTCCGAGTGTTGAAATGCATTGAGAACCGTGTGGGAGCCAAATTGGTGCCCGAGGTATATGAAAATGTGACCGACCCTCGTCAATACGAGATACTGGAAATGAGCCGTATCAGCGGATTCATCGACCGTGCGAGGGGCACCGGCCGTCCCACGAAGAAGGACCGTCGGCAGATGGATGCCTTTGTGGATCCCGTCATGTTCGGATTCGACGATGAGGAGGAATAAGTAGGGGAAAACAATCACACTTTTATATATAATGCAAACAGGGATGTGTCGTTGGCACATCCCTGTTTGCGTATATAAGAATTTCTTTAGTCTGTCACGATGGAAGGACCGCCGAAGCCACCGCCACCACCACGTGGACGTCCGCCGCCGAAGCCACCGCCACCGAAGCCACCGGGACGACCGCCACCGCCGCCGAAGCCGCCGGGACGACCACCACCAGGCATTCCTCCAGGAGGCATACCAGGCATACCCGGCATGAATCCACCCTGACGGGCCTGTCTTCCACCGAAAGCGTTGAAGCGGTAGATGACGTGGAGCATGGCATAGCTGTTGATGGTGTTGTATTCTGTATCGCTCCTTTGCATGGAATTGATGACACGCGAGAGGTTGCTCTGCTGATGGAGGATATCATAGAACTGCAGACTGACGGTGAGAGGTTTGCCCTTGAGGAAACCTTGACTGATTTGAGCATTCCAAATCAACTCATTGGTATTCAAAGAAGTATCGTTGTATCCACGGCGGGAGTTCTCGCTAATACCGGTGGTGATGCTGGTGCCCCAAGGCAAGTAGACATTGAAGTTAACACCATAGGAGAACATCCAGGTATCAAGGTTGCTGTTGGGCTGCAACTCATTGCGTGCATGGGTGAAGTTGAGAGTTCCATTTGGTTCCACCTCCAACCAGGAATTGCGGTATGACATGGAGAGGCGCTCCATTACCGTCGTGGTGCGTGTGTAGTTTTTCTGATTCACGCTGTTCATATTGAGGTAGCTCACATTGTTGACATAGCCCAAGTTGGTGAAGGTGTTGATGTTCCACATACCCACACTGTCGAGTGCCGTGTTGAACATGAAGGCACCATTCACGTTCCAGTTTCCATTGATGTTCTCTGGTCTTGTGATACGTCCGCCAGTCACGTCATCATAAGTCACCACGTTGCTGATGCTGTTCTTTGTCGTGCTGAAGTTGACGAACGACATGACCGACTGCTGGTGTTTCTGCAGATAGGTGTTGTAGAAGAACTGGAAGCTGTTGGTGAACGAGGGTTTCAGTCCGGGGTTACCCTTCGTGATATTCATACGGTCGCTGTCATCGGTGATGTCAAGCAGGTCGGAGATGCTCGGCTGCGAGGATGTTCCGCGGTATTGCACACGGAGGTTGCTCAACTGGTTGAACCTATAACGGAAGTCGAGAGTAGGTGACATGTTGGTCACGTGTCTGACAGCAGTAGTGTCGACACCCATAAAGCGTTGCACATAACGGCTCTTCTGCGGCTGCACCATGAATCCGGCATTGAGTTGGAACTTCGGCTGAATCCACCGATAGGTAAGCTGGATGTCGTGGGTGTAGTTGTTGTACTCAGAATAGCGGCTCAAATTTTTATCCTCACTCCCCTGACTCTGCAACAAGTCCTCATCCCATGTACGATACCTTGGGGTGCCTCCATTAAGGAAGCCAAGCAAAGAAGAATTCAAATTATAGGTTCCCTTGTCGCTCTCGTTTACACTGTAGTTATAGCGGTAGCTCAACTGCAGGAACATGGTACGGGCGAGAGGCTCGGTAATCGTGGTCTGGAGCGAATAGCCTTTTCTTGTTGACGGTGTGAGACTGAAACGATTGGTCTGATAAGTAGAATCGAGACCGAGCTGATAGTAATTCACCGTATTGACAGAGAGGCTCTGGTTGTCGTTGTCGCTGTAGTTTCCGTCGGCACGGAGGGTGATGTTGGCCCCGCGGTTGTTGAGCTTACGGTTGAACTGCAACATACCATTGAATGATTTTGAGGTACCATAGGAGAGGGTGACGGTCTTGTTCTGGTTGACGAGCACTCTGGTGCTGTCGCCGTCGGCCGACACCGACCATTCTGCGAGTTTTTTCAATCCTTCCTCAGAGAGAGGCTGGTCGACATAGATATAGGGATCCTCATTGAAAGTGGCAGACACATTATTTTGGTCCCCGTCGTTGGACGAGATGGTGAAATTTGGTCTGAACATGATGTTGGTCATGGTATCGGGCATCCATTCCAAACGCATCTGTCCGTTCCATGAGTTCCGGCGGGTATAATTTTGGTTGATGCTGTTGGAGAAACTGTTTTTACCCACGAAGTTCATGGTCGACTGCTTTGAGTAGATGTCGCCATTACCATGGTTCCATCTGACGCTGGCATCTATCTCCAACTTGTCGGTATTCTCATAGTTGAGGTTGACGCCGACCATCTTGGTGGTTTGGCGGCCATTTCCGCCCATGCCACCCATCATACCGCCGCCACCGCCGCCGCCGAAGCCACCACGGCGACCGCCAGCGGAGAATCCCTGGTCGTTGACATTGTTGGCGCTACCCATGAGCATGATTCTGTATTTATCGCGGAAGAGAGCGGTCATCACACGCTCGGCATAACGGCCGTGGGTACCGATACCCAAGTCGACATTGCCGAAGAAGCCCTTGTTCATACCAGCCTTGAGCCCGAAGTCGAGCACGGTCTGCTCCTCTCCGTCGTCAATACCCGTGATTCGGGCGAGGTCGCTCCGCTCATCGTAAGCCCTGATTTGGTTGATGATTGAGGTAGGCAGGTTTTTCATGGCGGTCTGTGTATCTCCCGTCATGAATTCCTTTCCGTCGACAAGGATTTTCTTCACCTGCTTGCCATTGATGGTGATTTTTCCATCATCATCCACCTGTGCGCCCGGCAATCTCTTGACGAGTTCCTCGGCCACAGAGCCCTCCGGCACACGGTAAGCAGCGGAGTTATAAACGAAGGTGTCTTCCTTGACCACGACTTTTGCTGCCATACCAGTGGCTGTCACGCCCTTGAGCAGGATAGCGTCGCCGCTCATATCCATTTGACCCAGCGCGAGGGTGTTACCTTCGGTGATGGTAACATTTTTGGTGATCATTTTATAGCCCACGCTTGTGATTTTGAGGATATATTTGCCCACGCTGTCTACTTGCAGGTCAAAATTTCCATCCTCATCAGTGAGGGCACCTTTTACAAAGGAGCTGTCGGGCAGGAGCAGTTGCAAGGTAGCTTGATAGATGCCTACCTTGGATTCCTTGTCTACGACTTGTCCTGTGATGTTTTGTTGAGCGTATGCATGTGCTGTAAATGTGAGCCAGAGGCATAAGCAAGTAAAAATCTGTTTCATAAACAATGAAAAATAAAATAGTAACAGTTAAATCTGTTTGAACATTCTGCTTGTTTGACGTATCATCGGCTATAAAGTTTAAAAAGTACACTCTTTTTTCTATTCATTTTTGCATTTCTCTCGACTTTTACGGGGTGTGTCATAATTAGCATTCTCTCTTATTTAAAGTTGATGGATGTAAATGTCTGTGAGTAGCTACTCCCCTCCCATTCGATAGCGAAGGGGAGGGGAGTAAGGGGTGGGGTCAAGAGAAAGGCCTGTGTATCAGCGTGTTGTTTCACCCCGCCCCCAGCCCCGCCCCTGCGAGGGGTGGGGAGCCCTTGGTGCGGTGTTTTGAGGAATAAATTTTTGACATACTCTGTTTCGCTCGGAAATTCAAAAGATTTTTTGCATTTCTCTCGACTTTTGCGTACCTTTGCCCTCAGAAAGCTGTTTTGGACACGTTGGAGAGCGTGCGCCCCATTCACGAAAGTTATGTTATGAAGATTATATAATAATAAGGTAAAGAGAAGATGCCCCAAAACGTTATTATCACCTCCTCTATCTTCGAAGATCTTGCCATTGCCCTGTCGGAATGCAGTCATGACAAGATTTTTGTCCTCACTGACAGTACAACCCACCAATTGTGCTGGCCAGTTCTCAGTAGATTTGCAGGTTTGCGCCATGCCATACACATAACCATCCCTGCCGGAGATACCCATAAAAGTCTTGACACGCTTGCTGAAGTATGGAATGCACTTAGCAAGGGCGGTGCCACCCGTCACTCCTGTATCATCAACCTCGGTGGCGGCATGGTCACCGACCTTGGCGGATTTGCAGCAGCCACCTTCAAGCGTGGCATCAACTATGTGAACATCCCCACTACACTTTTATCAATGGTTGATGCCTCTGTGGGTGGGAAGACCGGAATCAATTTCTGTGGACTGAAAAACGAGATAGGTGCTTTCTCCTCACCTCAGGCAGTCATCATCAGTACCCGTTTTCTGCAATCCCTTGACCAGCGCAACATGCTCTCGGGCTACGCAGAGATGCTCAAGCACGGACTGATCAGTGATACGAAGACATGGGCAGAGCTAATCAATTTCGACATCACCCGTCCCGACCTCGACCAAATTCAAACCATGGTGGCCAAGTCGGTGGCTGTGAAAGAGCGCATCGTGGAGGAAGACCCCCATGAAAAAAACATCCGCAAGGCATTGAATCTCGGCCACACCATTGGCCATGCCCTGGAATCCTGGTCTTTCGAGAAAGGCTCGCCCGTTCTTCATGGTGAAGCGGTAGCCGCTGGACTGGTCTCAGAGCTCTATCTCAGTCATGTTCTGACAGGATTCCCCATAGACAGGCTTCGTACTACCTCTTATTTTATTAAGGAGCATTATGGACGTATGCCCATCACCTGCGACGACTACCCCCAGCTGTTGACCCTAATGGGTCATGATAAGAAAAATATGGCCGGAATCATCAATTTTACCCTCCTTGGAGACATTGGTGATATTAGAATCAATCAGACAGCGGGGCAAGATTTGATAGAAGAAGCCCTCGATTTCTATCGAGAAGCGTAAAAAAAAGTGACAAATTCCAAAACTCAAGACAGTCGTTAAAAATGCAAAAAAACGGCATAAACTGAACAAGAATTGAAAATTTTACATTTTTTAAGAAATAAAACAAATATTTTTCTTTGTAGTTTAGGAAAGAGTTTATAAATTTGCACCAAAATATCGATTGTGTCAGGTTTATTCCTGAAAGTGACATTCAAGACCAAAGAGCAAGAAAAATCAGCTTATTCACTGACATGCCCTAACAAGCTAATCAAGGATGTTCCTACAAAGTTGAAATAATTTATATATAAACTTAAATAATTTAAATTATGAGAAAATTTACAAAAGGTTTATTAATGACGTTTATTGCCTCGGCAGTGAGCTTAGGCGCTAGCGCCCAAGAAATCGATGGCTACTACCGCGTGATAAACGCTGGTTATGTAGAAGATGGTACGGGTGTTGTAAAGGTTTTCACACCGACCACTGCCCAGCCACAGATTACAAGACGTGATGCCGTTACCCTTCCGGGAACCGTGATGTACATCAAGGCTGCTGTGGATCCAGCCAACAGCGAATTAGCTGGTCAGTACATGGACATCAATGCAAGCGACTTGAAGGTGGAAAACCTTCGTTCACAGGCTGTTGATGCATGTGCAGCTGTTTATGGCCCACTGGTAGAAACATTGAAGTTTGCTTTCCAATACTCTTTGAACAAGCTGAACGAAGACAACAAGTGGGGTTTCAGCGACGATGACAAAGCTCAGATTCTTGAAGACATGTTCGATGCCATGAAGATGTACCTGGAGCCCGTAGACGTTGATGATCCTACTGAAATTGAGGACTTGCAGCAGGTTCAGGCTTACTATCTGAAGAGCACCACTCCCAACACCAAACCTCTGGCAGATGCTATCATTGAGGCAGGTGGCAGTGTTGAAGGTCTTGACATGACCGACAGAGACCTCTTTGCAGAAGGACTTTGGGAGGCATTGTTCACCACCGCTCTGACCTATTTCGACATGAACGGTGAGGATCAGATTAAGGCTGAGTTTGAGTACTTCAAGAGCCGTATCCACATGGGTCACACTTATTATCTGATTGGTGGTCGTGTAGACTATGACTGGAACAGTTCAAATCCACAGAAATTCAACAAGGGTAAGGCAGAGGGTGCATTCATCAGCTTCGCCAACAAGAACATGGTTGACTTCCCCATCGCTGGCTTGACTCCTGAGATTGAGGTTGCCCGCAACTACTCGAAGTGGTATCTGGAGCCCGTTGTAGTAAGAACAGGTGATGAAGCAAGAACAAAGACTGACTACTTTGCTATTAAGGGAAGTGTTCCCGGAAACGATGGTAAATACTACTCCACTATCTACACCGACTTCCCAATCAAGCTCGTTGAGAATGGTGAGAAATCAGTGAAAGCTTGGGGTATCGTTTCCGCTCCTGTGATTGGCAGCTTCGGTTCAACCCAGCCCAACCCCAACGATGACGTAGCTTATGTAACCACCATCAACAACTACAATGAGACAGGTATCATTCCCGCTCGTACTCCTGTTGTGATTGAGTGTACTGCAACAGCTGCAATGAACAACATTCTCGAGCCAACTTCAACTCCATTGGCAGAGGAGCCACACGGAGAGTCCTTCCTGAAGGGTATCTTCTTCCCCGCCAGCTTCGACATCAAGTCAGACAAAGAAGCTGAGGAGTTCGAATACTTCGTAGATCCACTGGGTTCAAGTAAAAAGATTGCAAGAAAGCTTGTCCGCGTATTCAATAGAGGTAAGAACACGCTGAACCCCGTTGGATTCTTCAAATACGATGGTGACAAGATTGCTGACAACAAGGCATTCATGATTCTTGAGTCCAGCATGGCAGACGCCAACGTTGTTATCGTCGACGCTGAGACTTATGCAGACGGCATCAATGAGGTTGCTACAGAAAACACCAACAGCACTGTATATGACATCCAGGGTCGCGTTGTTACCAATCCTACCAAGGGTCTGTATATCGTGAACGGCAAGAAAGTGGTTATCAAATAATTAAAATCAGTTTTGAATTATGAAGAAACAATATATCAACCCGGTTTGCAAGGTAATGACCTTGAGTTTGAAGCACAGTGTGCTTGACGATAAATTTGGTAACTTCTCATTTATTCCCGTTGGCAATGTAGACGGTGACAATGAATATGAGGAGCCTGTTGGCGACATGTTCAGCAACAAGAGCGTTTGGGAATAATCTCAATCCAACATAAAAAGAAGGTGGTGAGCGATTCACCACCTTTTTTTGATATTACACCAAGACATCATGCGCAGGACATTTGCCTTTCTATTTCTTCTCACCTCACTGCTGTCTCATGCTTGTGAGCAGGACACCACGTTGTTGCCCGACAGCAGCAACTTCGTCACGGCCAGTTTGGTGACAGCCACTCCCACGGATGTCATTTACTCTTCATTGGGTCACTGTTCACTAAGGATGCAATGTCCCTCGGAGGGTCTCGACTATTTCTTCTCATTGGAAGTAGCTGCTGACCCCAGTGAGTATATGCGGTTTTTCTCCGGTCAGTCGAAGGCTGCAGTAGTAGCCGTTCCTTCCGACGTGTTTATCAACACCTATGCCGGAGAAGGGAGGGGACTGACCGCTTACGAACTTAACCTGACATTGCGGGAGAAGCAGAAACTTTGGCGTATCCTGGACGAAGAAGTAGTCAAGCCCCCACACCTGACCTTTGACTTCCTCAACACTAACTGTGTGATGATGTCGCTCATGATGATTGAGAATGCCCTTATCGACGAGGAAATCAATTTCGGACAGCTCCCCGATGCTCTTCAGTTAGACAATGGCGACCTCATCCGTTATCACTCCCGACATACCCCATGGGCGCAATTTCTATACATCACCATGAGCGGTTCGGCTTGTGACGGCCATTATCAGATGGAATACCGTCTCTCCCCCGAAATGATAGTCGAGGTATTGTCGGGCGCCACTATCCAGGGCGACAGTCTGCCATCCAGGCCTGTATTTGTCGGTCAGCCACGGCAGCTGACCCCCCAGCACCAATATCTCTCTTCCTCCCCCATCACCCCTACCCTTGTGTTTGGCATTCTATTCATCCTGGTGGCCGTTCTCTCAGCATTACAACTATTCTGGGGCGTGAACCATCCCGTCCGGGTATTCGACATCCTATTGCTTCTATCTCAAACCGTCATAGGTCTGCTGCTGTTATACACTTCACTGAGGGCCAATCTATTCGGAGCACAGTGGAACTGGTATCTCATCCCGTTCAATCCCCTTCCAGCCTTGCTATGGCTTGTCTTACACCGCCACCCATCATTCTGGAAAATCTACGGTGTCTACACTATCATCTTGATAGCCTTCATTCTGGCTACGCCTTTGTCCTCACAGCTCGACCTTCCCCACCAGTTCGTGACAGGCATCTTAGCAGTCAGAACACTAACTTTATATATCACTGGTAGAAGAAAGAAAAAGCTTTTATCCTGACGGTATAAAAAATTTTTTGATTAATTTTGCAGATTGAATTATTTAGTATCAAGAAACTTTCCATGAGCAAGAGAATTCAGTTAGCTATCATGATGCTGGTGGTGTCCACGGTGCAAGTATTAGCCATGGGACCCACCTTCTATTATCAATTCATCGCACGTCCCGCAGCTACCGCAGAGGGAAGGGTATATGTGTCGAACGAGGATGAAACGCCCACCGATGACCAATATCTCGATCTCTATGGTACTTCTGTATTGGAGGAGAAACCTGGAGTGAACGTTCAGGCAAGCACGGTGACCGCCTTCCTGTATGCAAAAGCAGAGCCAGGCTATATGTTCACCCATTGGACAAGAGTGAACGGTAATTCCGAGACTGCCTTCAGCAATCTGAAGAATGCCACAGACCTTGTGACCACCACCTCTCAGGACATCCAAAACCCCAAGGTAACCAATTACAAGGCATATTTTGCCAAGATAGGTCTCGTTTACCCTGTTTCCTCCGATGAATCATTGGGAGCTATAACAATTGACATTCCCACCAACAAATTAGGCGACCAAGTGACCTTGACGGCCATTCCCGACATGTTCAACGGAGTTTTCAAAGGATGGCGCCGTAACAGCTCTGCTGTACTCATCGAGGAGAATCCCCTGAAGCTTAACGTGACCAATGCCACCAAAGGAACCTATACCGCTGTATTCGAGGCCAAGGGCATCGATGAAAAAGGTCTGTATGTCATGTTGGAGAATCTTGGCACGAATAGTATGCTCGGAGTACGAGGCAATTCGGAAAGCACCTTAAGTAGCGACCAGCGTTATTTTAAGGAGTCGCTGATGCTTGTCCCCACGAGTAATGAGCATATCCACACCATGCCATCCCTTGTATTGAAGATGAAAGGGGCCTCCACGGGAACCGGCGGTTTGAAGAATGTGGAAATGATAGGACAGGGAATCTCCACCTACACTATCGGCAACCTGCGTTTCCGCGTAGAGCGCTATCTGGAAAACGACTGTTTCGTTTTCGGCAACATCAATGGATTTACCGGTTATATCAAGGATAATGGCGGTGCCTCCCAAGAGCTTGAGATGGTTGGCACCATCCACTACCCGAGTGTATACAACCGCCCGGACGCCAACAAACGTTACCGTTGGAAATTCCATATCATTGACGAGGAACATCTCAACGAAAACTATTTCGGTGCGCAGCCCTCTTCCGGCACCAAGCAGGACGGCAAATACTATACGACGATGTACACTGCCTTCCCCTATCAATGCTTAGATGGAGTGAAAGCCTACATCATCGACAAATATTTGGATAATGGCAAGGCCCATCTCCGTGAGCTCACCCAAGACATCGTACCCGCCAACACAGCCGTCATTCTCGAGTGCAACAGCACCCAGGCTATCGGCAACCGCCTCATGCCGCTGCTTACAACGCCAGATGCCATCTCCACCAACAATTTCCTCAAGGGAGAGATGTATTTGAACGACGAGAGCGGCAATGAAGCCAATTACCGCACAGCCTTCAATGCCGGCACCATGCGTGTGCTCAGTCGCAACAAGGCAGTCTTCACAAACACCAACCTTGTGAATCCCTCCACCAACAACGAACTGCAGTACATTGCCAACAACACCTGCTATCTCGATGTCAGCGAATTGGGAGACAATGCTCCCGCGGAGATTCAATTCACCAAGGATGACGATGCATCGCAGCTGCTTGGCGACGTCAATGGAGACCGTGAAGTCAATGTAGTAGACGTGATGACATTGGTGAGATACATCCTCGGAGAATCTCTCAACGTATTCATTGAGGGTAATGCCGACCCCAGTGGAGATGGTGAAATCAACATCATTGATGCCATGTGGATTATCAATTACGTTCTTTCCAATTCATAACCATATTTTAAGAAAAAACAACATTTTCAAAAAATACAATCATATTTTTTTGCGGCAACGGATTTTTTTTATAAATTTGCACCGAATACGTAAGGATTATAATTGGCGAAAAACCATTGGCAAAGCCATAATCAGTTGAAGCCCAATAAAAAAAAGATAGGAATAAATAAACAATTAAATCATATTTGTCATGAAAAAGTTCTATTTGAAACCTGAAGCAGCATTCGTTGACATCAACCTCAACAACTCTGTTCTTGAAGAGCCCATGGACAATCCAGTATCTGGAAACGAGAACCGTGTATGGGAAGAGAGCGATGATGACGATAGACTTCCTTCAGCCCGCAGCGTATGGGGTGATGAAGTTGTTCAGGAGCAGTAAGAAAGAATGTTTTTTCCTTGAAATGGCAGAGTGACTCTGTCATTTCAAGGAAGAAAAGTTCTTTTAGGTTTTCCTGTTTCTGTGCGCGGCAATTTGCCGACAAAAACGATTTTTTTGGGTAACCAGTATTTAGGGAGGATATCTTTTAGGATGTCTTCCAATAATTTTTTGTCTCCTTCTTCAGTTACCAAGACAGGTATTTCCCCAAATTTCTCATCTTTCTGTTTGGTGATGTAAAAAGGATGCTGCCAATGAGGTTGAAGCATTTTTTCCACCTTTTCCGCCTGTATTTTCAGTCCTCCGCAACAGATAACGTTATCTTTTCTTCCCACCACCTTGAACCGCCGTCCATCGGGATTCATTTCCACGATATCATTAGTTTTGACGAGGTTTTCGGCCACGGCAGGTGCCTTGATGACCAGACAGTTGTCCTCATTGGTAGCCAAAGCGACGCCATCCAATGGTGTATACCATTCAGAGGCATCCGGTCCGCTGAGTCTCCTCAAAGCGATGTGCGACAACGTCTCCGTCATACCATAGGTACTCCAGACAGCCCCCTTGAAATCCCTTAACTGCGAGGCAAGTTGCCCATTCACGGCTCCGCCACCAATCAGCAGGTGTCGGATATTCCTTAACCTAAGACACTCGTTCTCCACCTGCAAGGAGTTGTAGACTTGCATGGGAACCATTGCTGCGAAATCGACAGGAGGGAGGTTTTCATCGGCCAACGGGTGTCCAGAAGGAGGAGTTTCCACCAGTTGCAGTCCCCACGTCAGTGCCCTGACCACCATCATTTTCCCGGCGATATAATCGAGCGGCATGCAAAGCAGCGCCCTGTCGCCTGCTTTCAGTCCCAGGAATGCACACGTCATTCTTGCGCTTGCCATCATGCGTGCTTTTTCCACCATCATTGGTTTAGGCTTCCCTGTAGAGCCGCTGGTATGCACCAGCAAATGCGTGGAATCGTCGTGCCAGGTATTCAGGAATTCTTGTAGTGTCATAACCGTTGGGGATAGAAGAAAAGTCTGTCGCCCACCAATCCCATCGGCATGGGGACATTATCGGCGAACAATTGTCCTGTTCCGAGGCCCTGAGGCATTAGAGGAGGTGCTCCATAGGCATGCGCAGCCAATTGTGCGACAGCCGACAATCCTACATTGCTCTCCAAAGCACTTGTTATCCACGAGCCAATTCCCCGCTGTTCAGCCAAAGATATCCATTCCAGTGTCCCCGTTATACCACCATGCAGAGAGGGTTTCAGAATGATGTATTCAGGTCGGATGATATCGAGCAGTTGCGCCTTCTCCTCCAAGGAATGAATACCAATTAGTTCCTCATCCAGTGCGATGGGGATGGGTGAAGCGGTGCAGATATGTGCCATCTCCTCCCACTGCCCCTGCCGTATAGGCTGTTCGATGGAGTGTATACCATAGTTGGCCAGCAAGTCAAGCCGCTTCAGCGCCTCATCAGTTGCGAAAGCCCCGTTTGCATCCAGTCTCAGTTCCACCTCCCTTTCAGAGAAGCGCTCACGTATACGCCTTATCAAGTCAAGTTCATGGTCGAAGTCAATGGCTCCTATTTTCAGTTTGATACATCTGAAACCTGCGGCCATTTTCTCCTCCATCCTGGCCATCATCTCCTCATAAGAGCCCATCCACACCAGTCCATTGATGGGAATCCCCACCTCTCCACGTGTGAAAGGCGTATCAAAAATCACCACCGAACGGGCTTGAAGCGACCTCCATGCCGTTTCCAACCCGAAAAGCATCGAGGGATAGGGTCTCAGCGCCTCGGTATCCAGCACACCATCCCTCACCACCTTTTCGCAGAATCCACGTAGTATGTCCTGATAGTCAGGGAGGTCATCGCAGCTGAGCTGCGGCAGAGGGGCACACTCCCCCACCCCTACGAACCCCGGACGTTCGTCGTCAGTTAGCGACACAAACCACGAGCGTCTCGTGGTGTAAACGCCTCTCGAGGTGCCTGCAGGTTGGTAGAAATGCAGTGTTTTCTCAGAGATATCACAAGTAATCATCACTCAGGTAATCAAGGCATTTTCGGGTATTTTTTAAAATCCGGCTTTCTTTTCTCGAGGAAAGCCTTTCCCCCCTCCTGTGCCTCGTCGAGGAAATAGTAAAGCATGGTGCAGTCGCCAGCCAATTGTTGGATGCCGGCCTGTCCGTCGAGTTCGGCATTGAGTCCAGCCTTGATCATGCGCAGAGCCAACGGACTTCTCTCCATCATGGTTTCAGCCCACTCCACACATTCATCTTCCAATTTTTCCAGTGGCACCACCTTATTTACCATGCCCATCTGTTCTGCTTCCCTGGCAGAATACTGCCGGCACATGAACCAAATCTCACGGGCTTTTTTCTGTCCCACGATACGTGCGAGGTATGATGAGCCGAATCCGGCATCAAAAGAGCCCACCTTGGGCCCCGTCTGTCCGAAGATAGCGTTCTCTGAGGCGATGGTGAGGTCGCACACCAGATGCAGGACATGTCCGCCACCGATAGCATAGCCGTTGACCATGGCAATGACAGGTTTGGGCAACCGTCTGATTTGCATCTGCACATCCAGTACGCTGAGTCTCGGCACCCCTTTTTCATCGATGTATCCACCACGTCCCTTCACATTCATGTCCCCACCCGAGCAGAACGCCTTGTCACCAGCTCCTGTGAGGAGCACGACGCAGATATCCTGCGCCTCCCGGCAATAGGCGAAAGCCTGCGAGAGTTCCCATGTTGTTCTTGGTGTAAACGCATTGCGGTATCTCGGTCTGTTGATGGTGATTTTGGCAATGCCGTTGTATTCTTCGAAGAGCAAGTCCTCGAAATCCATGATTTTTTTCCAGATTCTTTTGGTCATGATGATTATGATTTTTTGAGATAATCTTTGAGTGCGCCGGCGTCATGTTGTGGGTCTGTGAAGACCTCGAGGAGCATGGGCCTTGAGGAATGCCTTGTGAGAAGTGTCACGATGCCCATTCTCATCTCCTGGTCGTTGGCGGCATGGAGATAGCCCACGTCGCATTGGCTACAAATCCCCCGTGCGCTGGTATGATGAGCCCCACAAACCATGGCGTCGTGCACCTCACTGTGTTCCAGTCCGGGCAGTGTATGAAAGATGCCCCCGATGGCGTTGTTGAGCAATACGATGCGGAGATTGCCTTTCAGATGACGGTTCCACAAGGCATTCTGGTCATAGAAGAAACTCAGGTCGCCCACTACGCAGAGCACCATTGCGTCGGTGACGGCCGCGCAACCCACCGCAGTTGACAGTGAGCCCTCGATGCCATTGACACCACGGTTGCACAGCACATGATGCTGAGCATAGACATTCGCCAGTCTGACTGCCGAACTATTGGCATAATGTGCCACAACCGGCATATCCATATCCTCCAGCTGCTGTTCCAGATATTTCACCACCGCCATCTGCGAGAACGGCGGTTCGTAAACATCCACCACAGTTTCCACCCGTGCGAACAGGCTTTTCCAGCTGTCAAGGAAGGCTTTCCCAGGGTTCATATTGCCGTTCAGTCCATCGCGGCCCTCCATCAGCAGTCTGCCCATGGCCAACAGCACCTCGCCCGCATCATGAGCCACCACCACGTCCGTGGCATGCATGCTGACATCATTGACGCCACCATCCGGTGATACCATGATGACCCTCGCATTTTCCAAACGTCTCAGGAAATGCCGCAGCCGCTTGCTCACGAGCATGCCACCCAAATAGACCACCACATCAGGTTGATACGCCTGGTCGTCGTCCATGGCCGCCAGAGCTTCCTCTACCGGTGTTGGGGGAAGCAGGCTGCACAGGCTTTCCGAGAGGAGCACCACGCGTTGGGAGAGCAACGACAAAGCTTGCCGTGCTTCGGGGTCGAGTCTATCGCGTGAGAGGCCATCATATTGTCCGACAATCACCATTGGCCTTTCGGCGTCGAACAGCCACCCAGCCAATTCCGCGCCAAGGCCCTCACCCTGTGAGAAATGCCAGCGGATAACCCGCTGCGTTGGCAGTGCGGGGGTGTTGAATTCAAACAAAGGCTCATCGATGGGCACATTGATATGCACAGGTCCACATTTGGGAAAAAAGGTGGCCAACAAAGCCTCGTTGACCAGCCTGTTGCAGTGCCATCTCTCGGTTTCCGTCCTAATATTAGAAGGAAGAGCCACCTCTTTGGCCACGATATTGGCCAATGCGCCCGCCTGCCGGATGGTCTGTCCGTCGAGCTGGTCAATCCAGGCCTCCGGCCTGTCGGCCGACACCACCACCAACGGCACCTGCTGATAATACGCCTCAGCCACGGCAGGCGCCACATTGAGCAATGCCGACCCCGAGGTGACACACACCGCCACGGGTTGCCTCAGCGTCTGTGCAATCCCCAGCGCAAAGAAGCCAGCGCTCCTCTCGTCGGTGACGGGAAAGCATCTGATATCAGGGCACTCCGCGAGATTATGTACGACAGGGGCATTTCTGCTGCCCGGACACACTACAGCGTGGCGCACACCATGTGCCACGAGTAGTGAAGTAAGTATATTGATGGATTCCTTATCCGAGTACATGTGGTCTTAATAACATTCTCATTGTTTCCATTTTGTCCTCCGTCTCCCGCCATTCTTCCTCCATGTTGCTGTCGGCCACCAAGCCTCCACCAGCATAGAGACAGCACTCGTCGCCCTCGAAGCGCATGCAGCGCAACGACACAAACAAACGGGTACTAACGTCCATGCCCAAGGGTCCGACAAAACCACTATAGTATCCTCTTGGAGAATACTCATCCGAACAGATGAAGTCGCGGGCGGCCTCCTTGGGCAATCCGCAGACCGCCGGTGTAGGATAGAGCGTCTCGAGCAAGGCGCCCAAATCGTCATCGTCAGCCAGAGAGAAATAAAAATCGCTCCTCAGGTGAACCAAATTTCCTGCCCTCACCGAATAGGGTCCGCGCATCTCGAAATCCTTCGTCACCTGCTCCAGACATTCCATCACATAAGTAGAAACGAAGCGCTGTTCCTGAATGTTTTTCTCCGACCATCCGAAATCACCGCTGTGGATACCCGGCACGGGCGGGCAGTCGAAATCCCGTCTGGCTTCATCCAACGGCATGGTTCCAGCCAGTGCCATGGTGGTCCATCGGTCCCCGTCCTGTTCCAACAAGATTTCCGGGGTGGCCATCAGCCAGGTGCCACAGCGTTCAGCAGAGACCAGTGCCACCATCATCCGTGGATAGGCCTCACAAGCCTTGGCAAAGAGCTGCACGGGCGACAATCCGCTGTCATTTTTCTCCCGGCACGACCTTGCGAGGACGATTTTATTGAATTCCCCCTCTTTCACCTGGGCATGGAAATTGGCAAAATCTATCTCATAATGACCTTTGGTGGCATACCTCACCGGTTCGTGAGCGGGTCTTGCAGCCGGAGAAGCGAGAGCGTCAGCTATTTCTAGTGGCAGCACACCTTTATCTTCTATCAGTGCCTCAGGCGTCAGCTCCATGCTCCAGTCAGGATGCAGCAGCAACAGCGGATGATGCTTGTCAGTGGCAAAAGGAGCGATAACAAATCCCTGTTTACCACTCAAGCCGTTGACCATGGCCAGTTCCTCAGGCTCACCTGCTGTCTGCACGTCGATATGACACGACTGGCCGTATGGAAATCTATAGATAGCAAACGCAGCCATATCACACCGATTTTTTTTGTGGACTGATGATATAGTTTGTCACCGTCACGGTAGAGATCAGTTCACCGGCCGAGTTGTTGACTTCCACATTCCATACATGCAGTTTCCGCCCTTTCTGCACCAGATGGGCCAGAGCCGTGACGGTATCCCCCTCGGCCACAGCCTTGACATGGCTTCCGCTGACACTAATCCCCACGCAAATCTTTCCCGGGCACAAGGCCGAAGACCCAACTCCTGCCAGATTTTCCGCCAGTGCGAGCGACGCGCCGCCGCTGAGGAATCCAAACGGCTGTCTGTTGCGCTCGTCCACCCTCATGGTGGCCATGCACATGTCTTCATCTGGCGTGGAAATGAAATTCATCCCCAGTGCCGTAGACAAGTTAGGACTGCTTTCTATGATTTGCTTGATGTTTTCTATATTCATTGCAAGGTCTAAAGGTAAGTTTTAAAACAAGGCAAAATTACGAATTTATTTCCAATATGTATGCCACTTCACAAAAATTTAGTAAATTTGCACCGCATATCATGCCAACCATCAAGCAAATGAACATATTAGAACTAAGTGAGCAAGAGATAGGCCGGCGTCAAAGCCTGGAAGAGTTGCGTGCCATGGGCATCGATCCCTATCCCGCCAATGAATACCCCACCAATGCCTTTTCCACCGACATCAAGGCGGAATTCACCGATGAGAGTGAGCCCCGCGAGGTGGTCATCGCCGGGCGCATGATGAGCCGCCGGGTGATGGGAAAGGCCAGTTTTGCAGAGATTCAGGACTCCAAGGGCCGCATCCAGGCCTATATCACCCGCGACGACATCTGCCCGGGTGAGGACAAGAGTCTCTATAACACCGTTTTCAAAAAACTTCTCGACATCGGCGACTTCATCGGTGTCCGCGGATTTGTTTTCCGCACGCAGACTGGTGAAATAAGCGTTCATGCCCGTGAGCTGACCCTTCTCTCGAAGAGTCTGAAGCCGCTGCCCATTGTGAAATACAAAGACGGTGTGGCCTACGACAAGTTCGACGACCCCGAGTTGCGTTACCGTCAGCGTTATGTCGACCTGGTGGTCAATGAGGGTGTGAAGGAAACCTTCCTTCAGCGTGCCACTGTGATACGCACCATGCGCCGCGTTCTCGATGAGGCCGGTTACACCGAGGTGGAGACCCCCACATTGCAGATGATAGCCGGCGGCGCCAGTGCCCGTCCGTTTATCACCCACTTCAATGCCCTCGACCAGGACATGTACATGCGCATAGCCACCGAGCTATACCTGAAACGCCTCATTGTGGGTGGTTTCGAGGGAGTCTACGAGATAGGCAAGAATTTCCGCAACGAAGGAATGGACCGCAACCACAACCCCGAGTTCACCTGTATGGAACTATACGTTCAATACAAGGACTACAACTGGATGATGTCGTTCACGGAGCATCTGCTGGAAACCATCTGTATAGCCGTCAACGGCAGCACAGAGCGCGAGATTGACGGCAACATTGTGTCGTTCAAGGCTCCCTACCGCCGTCTTCCCATCCTCGATGCCATCAAGGAGAAGACCGGCTACGACCTCAACGGCATGAGCGAAGATGAAATCCGCGACGTTGCCCGCCGTTTAGACATCGAGGTAGATGACACCATGGGCAAAGGCAAGTTGATAGACGAGATTTTCGGTGAGACCTGCGAGGGTTCCTTCATCCAGCCCACCTTCATCATCGACTATCCTGTGGAGATGTCGCCACTGACCAAGATGCACCGTTCGAAGCCGGGGATGACCGAGCGTTTCGAACTGATGGTGAACGGCAAGGAGTTGGCCAATGCCTATTCCGAGCTCAATGACCCCATTGACCAGGAGGAGCGCTTCGTAGAGCAGATGAAACT